>CAZJIR010000087.1:0-8763 GCA_964546095.1 uncultured Pirellulales bacterium | reverse complement strand
CAGATGGTTTTCTGTAACATTACCAGATATTTTTCCGCAATGTCTCGATTTTCTTTCAATAAATTAACCAGAACAAGACGCTGGAGAATCCATGGTGTATCTCCCTTGGCGGCTATGGCTTCGTGGGCCCAGTGTTCCGACTCGTTTATAAGGCCGAGGTCGAAAAATATGTCACTGTGCTGGAGAGCAAATGGGTCACGTAAATTTTGTTGCATAAAGAGACCATCGCTTCCGAAAAGTTGTGCCAGACGGAACATCTCATCGCATAAATAACCTGTATGGTACAGTGCTCTATTGACCTGACACTGGACAACATTATTGATTGGAATGCCTTTTTGTGCGATATCGAGTATTTTTTGCCATTCTTCGAATCGCGCATAATGGTTTATGAGGAGAAAAGTTTTGTTCTTTTTATCGTACGAATAAAATGCCGCCGCGATAATAAGAAGGATAATAATGATGCCCTGAATCAGTTTGATTGGAATGGAGCGGTTAAGTAAAAGCCTGTTCCAGAGGTTTTTCGCTTTCTTTTGCCCGGTATTGATATATCTCTTCTCAAGCTTTGCCATGAGAACGATAAGCGGGAAAAACGCATACAGCGCCCATGACAGCCAGGCCAATCTGTACCGGTCGTACGATGTCAGATGCGCCGTGTATGCGTCGCGCATATTTATTATGAATAAAGTCAAAGCGCCGATATAAGGTAACAAACCTGAAAATATGATATAGAGTAAAGGCAGCGCAATCCGCCGGCGATATAAAACATCGTAGAGTATAATTGTAATCGAAAAGATAAAAGCGAGACCGGCGGTGAAATAATATAAAATTGCAAAGAGAATAATATAGAGTAATAGCCGCAATTTGCTATTTGAAGGAGCAAAGCGTATGAAAATATTGATGCCGATCAAAGACAAGAGTAATCCCAGCGTGAGGACAAGTGGAAATTTGTAGTTGCTATGTAAGGCCAGAAGAAAAATCGATGGCACCCAGTGCAGATAGAGAATCGGCCGGTTTGTGCTGATTGAATTAAGGAGCAGTTTCGTATTCCAGACAATAAATGCCAAGACAAGGACAAGCAGCAATGCCCCCGTCCATGAATGATAAAAAAACTGTGAAAGCAATCTCGATACAAGCTCGTTTGCTCCTCCGGGATAACTAAAAAAGTCGTTAATGAAATATTTATCAAAGAAAAAAATGGGTTCCTGAGATTGATAGATAAGTTTCGGGTTTATTCGCAATAGTAAGTAAATAAAATAAAAAGACAGCAGAACAATCGTAAAAGACAGAGACCAGATTTTATCTTTAAGTTTCCCTTTAGATAGTTTCTGAGAGGCTTTTTTGCTTTTTAACTTTATCATAATATTAAAATATGCTTATTTGTCGAACATTAACAGAGAAATACAGACTGATATTCCGTTCACATTTGTTCGACCTGCACTTTTATTTTATCTTGAACATCCGGCCAGGACATCTTTTCCGTACAGCCCCATGCTCTTGCTGTGGCGGCCTTTATTGCTGTTTCCAGCGCAAAACAGGTATCGGACTTTTCTCTAAGTCCCTTTAGGAATCCGCCTAATAGAAAATCGCCGCAACCGACCGTAGATAACACTTTTCTGTTGTTAGAGCATCGACCCTGCCATGCGCCGTTTTTCGTAACGACTATAGCGCCTTTTTTTCCACGGCTGATGAGAACAATCTCAACCTGAGTCAACAATTCCTGTCCGGCTTTGACCAGACTTGCCGGGTTGTCTTTTATTTGCTTACCTATGAGTTCCTGCAATTCTTCCACATTGGGTTTTATCAGCCAGATATCACCAGCTCCTAAAATACATTTCAATACCTTATCGCAGGTGTCAATCGCAATTTTAGCACCAAGTTTTTTGCATGATTCTATAATCCGAACAACATCTTTTTCAATAAATTCGCCTTCGGGCATTGAACCGGCAAAAACACAAATGCTACCACGTTTGATTATTTCTTTTAAGTCAATTTCCAATTTTCTTAAAGCCTTTTTCGAAGCCAGTTCGGATTTGTTACGCAGATGCATCTCCCTGTCATTGACCGTGTCAACGATGGTTATATTCCGACGTGTGCTGCCGTGGACTGCGGTGATTTTAAATTTAACGAACTTCTTCAGGGCCCGCATAGCTTTCAGCATCTGCTCATAGTCATCCTGGCCCCACAGACCGGCCGCAGTATTTCTCTGCCCCATCCACGCTAAAGCCTGCGAAATATTCAATGCCTTGCCTGCCGGTCGAAAAACAGCAGAGCTTACCTTTTTATGCTGGCCCCAGTCGATGCCGTCGAATCGGCAGACCATGTCCCAACTCGGACACAAACCAACCGTCACAATTTCACTACTGGCTCTCATTGAAACATTCACAGATTATCTATTGTTCAATGCCGGAAGACAGAGATGCAATATTGATATTGGGACATGTTAATCTTCGTCATTGTCCGTCGATACATACCCGCGCTGTCCCTCGCTTACATACGCCGGCTCCGACGAACTCTCACTTTCCGAATCTTTTGATTGACTGTCCGCTTCCATTTGCTCACGAATGCGCTCATACTCATCTAAGGTCATCATAACTTCACGTGCTTGACTGCCCTTATATTCGCCGAGTATTCCCGCCCCGGCCATCATCTCGATTATACGTGAAGCCCTGGCGTAGCCTATGCTCAGTCTTCGCTGCAACAATGACACACTACCACGCCGTGTCTCTAAAACTACCCGTACTGCATCGTCGAACAACTCGTCTTGTATCATTTCGGATGTATCAAGCTTCTTAAGTCGAGTCAACTCAGGATGGAATTGAGGTTCGGCGACATCCTTGAGGTGCTTAACAATTCGCTTTATCTCCGTCTCATCTACAAAAGTTCCTTGAGCGCGGACTAAATCGCTTGTGCCGGGTTTTAAGAACAACATATCACCTTCACCGAGCAGCGTTTCCGCTCCGTTCTGGTCGAGGATAATTCGGCTGTCCATTCTTGCTGCAACACGGAAACCAACTCTGGTTGGCATATTTGATTTTATCAGGCCGGTAACAACAGTTGCTTGAGGCCGCTGAGTAGCTAAGACAATATGAATACCAACAGCCCGGCTCTTCTGTGCAAGGCGAACGATATAAGCTTCTATTTCTTTGGCTGCCGTCATCATCAAATCTGCAAGCTCATCGATTACTATCACAATATAAGGCAGTCTCTTCGGAATCTTTGCTTCTTCCTCGACGCAGCTCGGATTAAATCGTTTAATGACCTCCTCGGCGCCGAGTCTGTTGAACTCAGCAACATTCTTGACCCTTGCCTCGGCCAAAAGAGCATAACGCTCGTCCATCTTCACCGTGGCCCATTCGAGTATCTGAACCGCCGTTTGTGTCTCAGTCACTATTGGGCACATCAGGTGTGGAATCGTATTAAATGCGGTCATTTCGACCATTTTCGGGTCAATTAAAATCGTTTTTACCTCGTCCGGCCGTTTCGTAAGCAATATACCTGTAATGATACTATTTATACAAACACTTTTACCTGAGCCGGTCGTCCCGGCAATAAGCAAATGCGGCATCTTGGTTAGGTCCGAAACAAGTGCTTCGCCTGAGGAATCTTTGCCCAGAAATAGTGGTATCTCCATCTTCCGTGGTTTATCGGCTGCTAATTCCATCAGACTTCTCATACGGACTTTTTCTTTTTCGCTGTTTGGCACCTCAATGCCTATCGTATGCTTACCCGGCAGGGGGGCTACAACACGGACCGCACCGACACCCAGGGCACGAGCCATATCGTTTGCGAGCGCGGCTATCTGGCTGACCTTGACACCTGCCGCAAGCTCCAGTTCGAACATTGTTACGACCGGGCCGGTTTCAGCTGCTACAACTCGCGCATTGATATTGAACTCAGACAGTAATCTCTCCAGAGCTGTCGCTTTTGCTTTAACGACCTTTTCCTGTACAGAAGCAAAACCATACTCCGGCTCAGCTAACAGTTCCAGTGGCGGCAGTATGTAATCTTCGTATGATTGCTGTATCATCGAACGTTTGGATACCGGGGTACCTGAACGACTTGTCTTGTCACGGTCTAACCTTTTAACTGGAATATTTTCTAACGGTTTAAGCTTACTAACTTCCGGTGGTTTAGGTATTTTACTATTAAGCTCCAGCGGCTTTTGTCTGGTACTTAGTTTTTTCCAAATATCATTCAACCCCTGTCCGACTATGGCGGATTGTTTTGCTGCCAACCAGGCGGGCGCTGCAACACCTGCTATTTTACCTGCCCCAAAATCGAACCACCTCAGTACTTTCATTACAAGGGTATCTGCAAGTAGAAGAAGCCCAACGACCCAGAATGCCGTAACTAATATGAAAGTTCCCACCGATGCAAAATGACTTCGCAGAAACTGGGATGCTCCGACCCCAAGCACTCCACCGGAACCCATAGGGAGACCTGTGAATCGATGAGGCCATAAACACTGGAAACTCATCGAAGCCGCCACGGTCATCAGTCCTAATCCGATTATTCGCAGGATTAGCTGGTTTGTTTGCTTATGTGCAAGCCTGCTGATTAAAAAACAAATTATCGATACTAATATCACAAATACTCCGGGCCCAATATAATACAATAAATGATATGCGCAAAATGCTCCCACCATGCCGCACCAGTTAGCAGGGGGGCTGTTATGAGGGTATACGAACCTGCTCGGCCAATCGCCGATGTCGAAACTAAGGCAACTGCACAAAACAACTAAGCATACACCTATTCCAAGGCAAATCAGTGCCGTTCGAGCTCTGAAACTGGTTGTTTCTTCTTTGGATGTTCTTTTATATGACTTTTTCTTTTTCATGCTTGTTGTTCTCTGTCAAGTCCGATAAAGAGGGCACAATATGCGCAATCAAACCTCAAGTCCGCTATTGGACGTAATTTATATCGGCAGCTTTTCGACCTTTTCTACACAATTGCTCAGCGTCATTATAAGCAGTAGGATGTTCTTTTAACTCCTCCGGTCTAAAAGGATTGCTTATCAGTAGTTAAAAAAGCAGCAAGTGGTCAATTTAAAACTTATTCATCGTTCGATATTATTTATTCTATGAAAAGTGGTCTTATATGCCGTTCGTAGATGTTCTCTGTTACGTTTTGTGCGATGATATCTTCATATTTCTTTAGAGCATCCAAAAAGCGTGTTTCCATCTCGGCTGCAATCTTGTATGCCACATGAAGAAGCTGTCGGAAACTGGGATTGTACTGCTCGCACGATTGGTCGTGCCGCAACACCGAAGCAAATCTTTGTCCATCCCACTTGTCGATGTCTTGTGCCGACGGCAATTTTGCTCGGTCAATATCAATGACGGTAGCATAGGGGCCACAAAGCTCGTCCATCCGTGATAGCGATTTGGTGTAGACTTCTTTTGCAATTGTAAGACCATCCCCACCAGCCATCGCTAAGCCGATTAACTCTTCCAGCCAGGTTGTGCCGGCTGTCTTAAGATGCAGACCGGCATCGAATTTTTGTAGTGCTTTAGCTATAGGCGCATAAATTGAAAACTTGTCACTGCCTGAGTGAATGCTGAGTTTCAGGTTTTCAGGCAAGCCGAATTCCCTAACCGCAAAAGCAACTACTGCGAGGTCCTCTTCGAACTCTTTTGTAAAACCGGTAACATTACCAACGTAATCCACGCCCTTGTTAAATCGGCCTGTAAATTTCGGTGCAATTGTTTGGGCCGGAATCCCTTCATCAGCAATAGCGGCTAAGATAAAGAACATTTCCACTGGTGTTTGCGGCTGGTCGGTTTCATCCATTGATACTTCCGTAACGAAGTTATTTGCACCTTTGACTGCTTCAATATGACGATAGATTTCCCCTGCCTGTTTAACCGCCAGCAGGAACTTACTTGCTATTGCTTTTACTCGTTCTTCACTAATTTCAAAAGTCTCGTCAATACCATCAATTGAAAGTGAGCCGATGTATTTTTTGTACTTTTGTATAAAGGAATTTATCTCAGCTTCATTAGTTGTTTCACCAATATAATCAGCGACATCGAGCGTGAAGAAATCACTGGAATCTATGAATTCATCAACATTGTTCAGTCCAATATGGTCGGCATCTACGAAATAAGGCCCATCCCATCCACTGTTTGCAACTGCATTGTCAGCTTCGTTTCGCGTGTCTGTAGGTTTTGTCCCTATGATAGTGTGCTCTCTGTTCGACTTGTTCCAAACAGGTGTGATATTAAGCCCTTGTTCTTTAGCCTTTATCAAGGCAGCTAATTGTGCCTTTCCCTGGTGGCAGAACCTGTCACCGATTCCGAAAGAATACTTTCCTAACATCATAAATCAGTTCTCCACTTGTAATCTTTAATTAACATAGAAGTTCTCGATTTTTTCATTGGCCGCCGGCTCACCCAGCCAAAAGATACAGAATCATTTGCTGTGGTATTAGATAAGCTTTAATAGTTTAGGAATAAGCAGGGAAATCTGCGGAATATATGTTACCAGCATCAGAGCAGCTATCATGGCGGCGAAAAATGGAATAAGGGGCCGTGTTACTTTTACTATAGTAGTCTTGCCAACACCGCAGCCTACGAACAAACAGGTGCCCACCGGCGGGGTACACAGTCCAATACAAAGATTGGCAATCATAATCAACCCGAAGTGAACCGGATGTACACCAAGCTGCTGCGCTACGGGCAGAAAAATAGGAGTAAAGATAAGAACAGCCGGTGTCATGTCCATAAATGTCCCCACAAACAGAAGCAGGACATTGATAATCAGAAAGATAATTATTTTATTGTCGGAGATAGACAACAATGCCGCGCTGACGTTCTGAGGAATATTTTCATAAGTCATTATCCAAGACATCCCTGCTGAAGTTGCAATCAGGAGCATTACAACCGCAGTGGTAATCCCGCACTGTAGCATAATTTCCGGTATTTCTTTAATTTTGACTTCTTTATATATCACGACTGCCAGAATGAGCGCGTAAACAACCGCGATAGCTGCAGCCTCGGTAGCTGTAAAGATCCCCTTTAAAATACCGCCCAAAACAATAACAATAAGCAATAAACTCAAGATCGCCCGCCTAAATGCCCTGAGAATTTGCATCAGGCCGGCTTTGTCACCGGCGCCGTAATGTCTTTTTCTACTAATAATGCCGCTGACCAGCATCAATAACAAGCCAAACACTATCCCGGGAAGGATACCCGCCATAAACATAGCCAAAATGGACACTCCGCCGGAGACTAACGCATAGACAATCATTATATTGCTGGGGGGAATCATAAGCCCGGTGGTCGCGGCAGTGGTTGAGACAGCCACGTTAAAATCTCTATGATAGCCCTTCTTATTCATCTCCGGAATCATGAAGCCACCCACAGCCGACACCGCAGCAACCGCCGAACCGGAAATAGAGCCAAAAAGCATACAGGTTAAAACATTGACGTATGCTAGCCCTCCCGTAAATCGGCCTACAAGGGCACCAGCAAACTCGATAAGCCTGCGCGCAATTCCTCCTCTTCCCATAAACAAACCGGCTAAAATAAAAAAGGGTATCGCGAGCAACGAAAATGAATCGATACCAGTGGCCATCCGTTGAGCAATAATCTTTGCAGCACCATCAACCGAACCCATTACGTACAGAATAGTCAAGAATGTGGAGAGCCCGATACTTACAGCAATCGGCACGTTTATTAAAAGGGAAAAAATAAAACTAACCGTCAGAATGAGTACCGGTAAATCCATACTAAATAATCCTTTTAAGTGCCTGGTCTATTTCTTCAGTAATAAACTTATTTGTTCAATCATCGTTTCAATGGAAAAAATTACGATGAAAAACCCGCTGATGGGTAAGGCAAGGTAAACATAACCCATTTCAATGTGTAGTGCAGGAGAAGGCTGAGATGTCGTGAGTGTTAAAGTAACGAGTCTGTAACCAACATATATCAATACAACGGACGCGAAAAAGGCAACGAGTAGATAAACTACCAGTTGGCCGATTGTTCTCCATTTTTCGCTTAACTTGTTGACGAAATAGTCAACTCCCAGATGACTATTTCTAATGAAACCTATACTGGCGCCGAGCAGTGCAACCCATACTAAAAGCATTTTTGCCAGCTCTTCAGTCCAGGGACTTTGATGGCCTAAAACATATCTCGTGAAAACCCCCCAGACTACATCAATAACCAGAAATGCCGTTACCAGCATAACGGCTAATTCAAGGCCCTTAATGAGCCATGCTTTCAATTTAAGGATGACACTAAGCATAACTACTGAACCTTATTAATTTCCCCAATCAGCTTGCCGACTTCTGTGCCTTCATAGGATTCATGCATCTGCCGGACTTTCTGCCTGAAGGTTGTTTTATCAGGATGATATACCGTAACACCCTGTGCCTGCACCTTCTCAATGGCATCTTCTGTTGCCTCTTTCCACAGTTGTCTTTGATAAAGTGATGATTCGTCAGCCGCCTCCTGCACCATTTTTTGAACATCTTCAGGTAGTTTGTTCCATGTTCCCATACTAATAAGAACTATATCAGGAACCATTGTATGCTCATCCAGACTGTAATGTTTGCAGACTTCGAAATGACGGGAACGATAAAAGCTTGGCGGATTGTTTTCCGCTCCATCGACAACTCCCTGCTGTAACGAAGTGTACAACTCACCCCAGGCAATTGGCGTTGGTGACGCCCCTAAAGCTTCTATCATCTGCATTGCTGTTTTGCTTTCCTGAACTCTTATTTTCATACCTTCAAGATCGGACGGTTTCAAAATCGGT
>CAZJIR010000086.1:0-8773 GCA_964546095.1 uncultured Pirellulales bacterium | reverse complement strand
AGAAAGGCTCTGTCAGCATAGAAACCATCGAGCATTGTTTGGCTGCGGTCAGTGCGATGGAGATTGATAATTTGACAGTTGAGGTTGACGGCCCGGAGCTGCCGTCTCCGGATTGCAGCAGTGCCGGGTATTTCAAGGTTCTCAAAAGAGTTGGGCTGGCTGAACAGCAGGTCAGCCGAAAAGAATTTGTTATCAGCGAGCCGATTAGTATTATCGCTGGCGACGCATCCATATATGCTCTGCCGTATGTAGATGACGGATTAAGTATCACCTTCGACCTTGATTACGGCGGGCACATCGGGATTGGCAGGCAGATTTATAGCTGTCGGCTTACGCCGGAGAGTTTTGAGAAGAATTTAGCGCCTGCCCGAACTTTTCTGCTCGAAGCAGAGGCCAAGCAGTTTCATGCCCGCGGGATGGGAACTCATATTGGCCCTCGCGATATTCTGGTTATCAACTCAGACGGGCCTATTAAGAACAGTTACAGATTTCCCAATGAGTGTGTCAGGCATAAAATCGTCGATATGATTGGTGATATTGCCCTGGTTGGCCGGGCAATTAAAGGCAGGATTGTAGCTTATAAAAGCGGGCATGCCCTCAACCAGCAGCTTGCAAGGAAATTATACGAAGCGGCGGAGCATCAGGAGCGTATAGCCAAATCCGGAACGGATGCCCTATTGGATATCCGTCAGATTACAAAGATTCTGCCACACAGATATCCTTTTTTACTTGTGGACAAGATAATCGAAATCGAAGGTGACACGAAAATAAAAGGTATAAAGAATGTAAGCTACAATGAGCAGTTTTTCCAGGGGCATTTTCCTGGGACGCCGATTATGCCCGGAGTTCTTATCGTAGAAGCAATGGCACAGGCCTCCGGCCTGCTGTTTGCGCAGAGACTGGAGCATACAGGCAAGCTGGCGGTTCTGCTGAGTATGGATGGTGTAAAACTTCGCAAATCTGTTGTTCCGGGCGACCAGCTTATCCTTATTGCTGAGGCTATCAGAGTGCGGAAGAGGACGGCACATTGTCAATGCAAAGCGATGGTCGGTGATACAGTGGTTGCTGAAGCACAAATCAGATTTATGCTTGTCGATAATGAGAAAGGATAGATACAATCTTAAAGTGTTATTTGTTGGTAAATGGTTATTTATGATATTACCATTCACCATTTACTGTTGACCATATTTTAGTATGGAGGTTAGAGAAGAAATATGAATTTGCAGATACATCCCAGTGCAGTTGTTCATGAGGATGCCAAATTGGATGATGGGGTAGTAATTGGTCCGAATTGTGTTATTTACGGGGGAGTCTCCATTGGTGCGGATACAAAGCTTGATGCCAATGTGGTAGTTTACGATGGAGTCAAGATAGGGAAAAACAATCGTTTTTTTCCTAATTGTGTTATTGGGGCCAGGCCGCAGACACTGCGTTTGGGTCCGGATGACGACATTGGCGAGGTTTTGATAGGTGATAACAACATTATTCACGAGCAGGTGACAATCCATCCCGCGATTCATCCAGGTGATATAACAAAGGTGGGGAATGATAATTTCATGATGGTAGGTGTGCATATTGGACATGATTGTCTAATCGAAGATAAGATTGTCATGAGTAACTATGTGCAGTTAGGGGGGCATTGCAAGATTGAGACCGGCGTGTGGTTCAGCGGTCTGGCGGCGTTGCATCAATTTGTGACTATAGGCAAGTGGTGCTACGTGGCCGGGCTGGCCGGGATTACTCGGGATGTACCACCGTTTCTGACTATCAGCGGGCATTATCCACCACGGGTGCGCGGAGTTAATAAGCGGGGTCTGGACAGGGCCGGCCTGAAAGAGGAGCAGCAAAAGCGAATATTCGATGCGCATAGAAAACTCTACCGTGAGCCCGGTACATTGCTGGAGAACACAAAGGCTTTGGCACAAGAGGACGGTCTCGATGAAAATATTCTTGCTATCATTGACAGCATAACCAAAAGCAGCGAGCATCAATTCGGCAGATACCGCGAGAAGTTTAAAAAACAATAATTACCAATAATTTTAACCGCAAAAGGTCGGCAGAGAAGCGAAAATAAAAAATATAGGATATCTGATGCAAAATACGAAATTACGGACTGCTGTTGTGGGCGCAGGCAAGATGGGGAGAATACATGCGAAGGTTTATGACCAGTTGCCGCAGAGTGATTTTGTAGCAGTGGTTGATATCAAGTCTGAGAAGGCCCAGAGATTGGCCGATAAGTATAACTGCTCGGCTTTCACTGATTGCAAAGATATCCTTGGCAAAGTTGATGCGGTAACGATAGCCACGCCGACGGTTACACATTTGAAGCTGGCAAAAGTGTTTATTCAAAATAATATTGCAGTGCTGATTGAAAAACCCCTGGCGGCCAATGTCAGAGAAGGAAGAAAGATAGTGGCACTTGCAAGGAAAAATCACAGCGTTGTGGCGGTGGGGCACTCCGAGCGTTGTAATCCGGTTGTTCAGGCGATAAAACGGCTGCACATCGAGCCGAAATTTATCGAGGCGCACCGTATCAGTCCGTATCCTTTCCGCTCGACCGATGTGGGAGTTGTGCTGGATGTGATGATTCACGATATAGATATTATTCTGTCTCTGGCGGCAAGCAAGATTAAGAAAATAAGTGCGGTGGGTGTCAATGTCATCGAAGAAAATGAAGATATCTGTAATGCGAGGATTGTATTCGAGAACGGTTGTATTGCGAATATTACCGCTTCGAGACTGGCTCTGAAGACTGACAGAAGAGTGCGGGTGTTCAGCCGGCAGGCGTATTTGAGTGTGGATTATTTCAAGAAGAGCGGGATTGTCATAAAAGCCAACCCGAATACTAACGTTGTTAAATGGATACAGGAACATAAGGAGGCAGGTGATTTTGACTTGACATCAGTGAACTGGCCGGATTTATTACACATCGAGCAGCTTCATATAGATGATAAGGAACCCATCCGTCTGGAGCAGGAGGCTTTTCTGCGGGCGGTTATGGACAGAGAATCTTTACCTGAAGTTAGTGCCGAAGAAGGTTTGGCTGTACTACGATGTGCCCAGAAGATTCTGGCATCGGTCAAAAAACATAAGTGGCATGAGGAATTAGTTTGCAATACTTAATGGACGGCTTGTAGAAAACGAAACGTTTATAAGGGTTTTATTTTTAGGGGTGCAAATTATGATTGGCAGGTCTTGGTTTTGCGGGTTGTTGACGGCGGTTGTTTTAGTATGCGGCTGTAGTGAGAACAACAAAACAATGGATATGGAAAGGAATATGGTGAAATCAGGAGAAAAGATGGTGAAACTGGAAACGAGCATGGGTGATATCGTCATTGAGCTTGATGAGCAGGCTGCGCCTATCACTGTCAGGAATTTCCTCGGATATGTTGAGGAAGGCTTCTATGATGGACTTATATTTCATAGGGTCATATCAGGCTTTATGATACAGGGCGGCGGCTTAACCCCGGATATGGCGGAAAAGAAAACCCACGCTCCAATCAAAAATGAAGCGAGTAACGGCTTGAAAAACGACCGCGGCGCGATCGCAATGGCTCGAAAACCCGACCCCGATAGTGGTACTTGTCAGTTTTATATTAACCATAGAAACAATATGTCTCTGAACTATGCGGCTGGCGTACAACCCGGATATGCGGTTTTTGGCAAGGTGATTGAGGGCATGGACGTCGTGGACGCTATCGCTTCGGTGGAAACAACGACACGTGTAAGTAAAAAGGGTGTGCCCATGAAAAACGTCCCGGTTGAGCCTGTAGTTATAAAGTCTACAAGGGTTATTTCGAAGTAAGCTTTAATAGAAGTAATTAGATTTTTAATTTTTGTTTGCTGACGAGCTGGTGCGCCAGGCGGGTAGGCTCAGGCAGGCGATATTTGGTTGTGCAGGCGAGGGTGATTTCTATTGCGTCTTTTAGCAGGCATTTATTACCCACAGAGACGAAGAGGGGTTTGACGTTAGTGCGTGTCCTGAGTACTGCGCCGATTGTTTGGTCGCTTGTGGCTTGTCGCTTGTGACTCTTTTTACTTTTTAGCAAGCTATAGTTTCCTTTTTCAAGCGGGGGTTCTTCAAATTGGCCGATGAGCCTGCTTTTTGCGCAGCCGATGGTCGGCTTATTGAAAAACAGTCCAAGGTGTGCCGCCAGACCAAGCCTGCGTGGATGAGCGATGCCCTGGCCATCGATAATAAACACATCAGGTTTACTTCGCAGTTTTTTGACCGCGGCGATACATACCGGAGCTTCACGGAAGGAGAGCAGGCCGGGTATATAAGGAAAGGTGACTTTTCTTGAAGCGGTTGTTGTTTCCACGGGGGTGAAATCCGGCAGCTTTAGCACTATAACAACGGCGATGATTTTCCGGC
The DNA here is from genome assembly GCA_964546095.1 of uncultured Pirellulales bacterium. Taxonomy (GTDB): domain Bacteria; phylum Planctomycetota; class Phycisphaerae; order Sedimentisphaerales; family Anaerobacaceae; genus NIOZ-UU13. The sequence goes on along the minus strand of CAZJIR010000086.1, from coordinate 4,398 downwards.
CATCTTTGCTGAAGGCGCAATCCAGACCTGCGACAAGCTTTGGCTTTTTCCTGATTTGAATAAACTTCACCTTACAGGATAGTTTCTCCTGCAGTTCCCTGGCCTGCGAATAAGACAAATCCCAGTTATGTAAGTCTTTTATTTGCATAATACCACTGAATAGCTTTCATGATAATTTTAATAGCTTCTCTTCAAGTTCGCTAACCGGCGTAAAGTACCACGTTTTCCCTATTTTTTGACTGATGAGTAATCCGCGTTTTTCCAGATCGAGCAAATCGGTTCTTGCCGTTTGATAAACAACATTGTGACTTATTTGATGGGATTTGAATGTGTACCGCTGGTGTGGATGCCGTAGAGCGTGGCTGATAAGAGCATGTTGTCGATGATTAAGTACAGCTATGCCTCTTAGCTGGTTTTCCATCTCCCGGAGTTTCTTGGTTTTTCGTTCTATGTATTCGTGAAGAGTTGTTATCGCCTGCCGGATAATCTCAAGATGGTAAATGATAAAATAAGTTAAGTCGTTGTCGTCTGTTTCGGAGTAAAGAAAGGTCCGGGCGTATTTGACAGGCGCTTTGACAATAATCTGTGAGATAGACACAAACTCAAAGATCCAATATCTTTGTCGAAGCATCAACCAGTAAAACAAAGCTCTGGCAGTTCTGCCGTTACCGTCGACAAATGGATGGTCGTATGCCAGCCAGAAATGCAAAATGATAGCTCTAATCACCGGATGGATGAAATAATCAGGTGTTTTGCCATTTGCAAAGTCACACATGGCCTCCATCCTTTTCTCAAGTTCTTTGGCTGGTGGAGGGTCGTGGAAAACTTCATTGTACATATCAATAATATGTATGTTTTCATTGGCTGTACGGAACCGTCCTGCGGCTGATGAGTCATCTAATGTTTTTTCTGTAACAAGTTGATGAATATCAAAGACTAATTCGCGGGACAGGGGCTCATCTTTGAGGCTGTTTATACGTTTCATAGCAGCAAAATTATTAAGAATCATCTGTTCACTTTTATCGCAGGGAGGGCGCCCCGTCCTAATCATTTCTTTTGCTACTAAACGGGTTGTCGTTGCTCCTTCGAGCTGGCTGGAAGTGAATGCCTCCTGGATCAAAGAATTTACGTAGTATCGGTTCTTTGTTTCAGTATTTTTAATGTTCTCGGGCATCTGATTAAATGTTGTTACAGAACGGTCTATTTGATGTAATGTTTCGGTGATAAAATCATTTGTTAGATATTGAAACGGCTTTTGGTGTTTATCCTTTAGTGGTGATTGCTTAAACAGGCTTTGTCGCTGTTTTTTTATAGCCCACCACCATTGTTCATTGGAGAATCCTTTTGGAGGTGTATGGTAACGTAGTTTGTCCCAGTGGAGGTATTTCTCTACGATTGAGTTGGAAATCATGTCAACAAACTTTGCGGCCTCTTCCGGATTAGCTTTTATCTGTTGCCATATATCTTCGAGCTTAGGTGGAGATTTCGGTTTTCTCATTATGTTATCACCTTTATTCTCAAGGCCTTAGGTATTTACTAATTATATACTAAATTCACAAACTTAGTATATGCAAGTATATCGACTTTGCCAAGTACTAAATCCAATATTTTAGTATTAAATTAGTATAAAGCTGATAGACAGAGTTTCTTCCGATAATGTATGGGTTCTTATGTCTTAAAAGACCCACCCTTTGTTACGCCTGAAAATAGGACGGTTTGGCAGAAAATCGGCTTACCTTAAAACAATCGATTAAAACCATTTTACCTCTTTGCAGTATTGTGTTACAATCTTCGATTTGGGTTGTTGCCGGATTTTTAACAGGAGTATACGTAGGGTAACACGAACTTAAAATGGCCAAAAAGGTGGAAAAAACAATCAGAATCACAGGTGCGGCCGTGCACAATCTTAAGAATATCAATCTGGATATTCCGCGTGATAAGCTGGTTGTGATTACCGGTATAAGCGGCTCGGGCAAAAGCTCGCTTGCTTTCGATACCATTTACGCCGAAGGGCGAAGAAAATACGTCGAATCACTCAGCGCCTATGCAAGGCAGTTCTTAGAACAAATGCAGAAGCCCGCTGTCTCTGAGATTACGGGTCTGCCACCCACCATTGCAATTGAACAGCGCAGCGCCAGCAGCAATCCTCGCTCAACGGTAGCAACGACTACTGAGATTTACGATTATTTCAGGCTGCTTTTTGCCCGTGTGGGTCAGCCGCACTGCTGGGTATGCGGCAAAGAAATTACGAGCCAGCATTCGTCGCAGATAGTAGATTCGATTCTTTCTCAGGTTGAAGGTACGAAAGTACAGATTTGCGCTCCATTAATTCGCGGTAAAAAAGGCGAGCATAAGGACATTTTCGCCGGCATACAACGTGAAGGTTTCGTTCGCGTGCGGGTCGATGGCGCTGTTTATGATGTGAAGAATGTCCCCGAACTGAATAAGAACAAAAAACACCACATCTCGGCGGTTGTTGACAGGCTGATAATCAAGGATTCGATTCGCATCCGGCTGGCTGATTCGGTGGAGACAGCTCTGAAGCTGGCCGAAGGGATACTTTTAGTGCTGATACAGAAGCCGGATGCGGATAAAAAAAATGGAGGCAACGGCAAGTGGAAAGAAGTTATCTACAGTGAAAAATTTGCATGTCCCAAGCACCCACAGGCCAGCCTCGAAGAGCTTTCGCCCCGTTTGTTCAGCTTTAACAGCCCATACGGCGCATGCAAGAGCTGTGACGGCCTGGGGACGATTCTGGAATTTGACCCCGACCTGATTGTGCCGGATAAAAGTGTATCGCTGGAAAACGGCGCTATCGATGCCTGGCGCAAAGGCGGCAAGAGAATGAATATATTCTACAACAGGTTGGTTAAGCGATTTTGCAGGAATATGGGTGTCAGTAAATCGATACCTTTTCAAAAAATACCCAAGGAATGCGTCAGGATTTTGATGTACGGGACAACCTCGGCCGACAGGGCAAAATACGGTCTTTCATTCGAAGGTGTCATCCCGAATCTTACCAGGCGATGGGAAACGACCACAAGCGAATATGTAAAGACCAGATTGCATGGCTATCTTTCGGAGCAGCCTTGTCAAAGTTGTCAGGGTGCACGTCTTCGGCCTGAGGCTATTGCCGTAACTGTTGGGGCTAAAAGCATCCATGAATTAACCGCACTTAGTATCGAAAAGGCGCAGGCCTTTTTTAATAAACTCAAATTAGAAAAGGAACGGGCCGTTATTGGCGCTGCGGTATTAAAGGAAGTAAAGGCCCGGCTTAAATTCATGGCCGATGTCGGGCTTGGGTATTTGACTCTGGACAGAATGAGCAGGACCCTTGCCGGCGGGGAGGCGCAGCGAATCCGCCTGGCGACACAGGTTGGCAGCGGCCTGGTCGGTGTTTGCTATGTGCTCGACGAGCCGACGATAGGCCTGCATAAGCGTGATAACGACAGGCTGTTGGGAATATTGAAAAGGCTTAGCCATTTAGGTAATACGGTGATAGTGGTCGAGCACGATGAAGATATAATCAAAAGTGCGGACCATATTATAGATATAGGCCCTGCTGCGGGTAAGCATGGAGGCGAGGTTATTGCACAAGGCAGTCTGGATGATATTACCCGCTGTGAGAAGTCGCTGACAGGCGAGTATCTCAATGGTAAAAAGACTATAGCTCTTCCGGTGAAGCGGAGAAAATATAATCTTAGAAAGTGCGTAGAGGTAAAAGCGGCGGCAGAGAATAATCTCAAGGATATCGATGTTAAATTTCCACTCGGCGTCTTTACGTGCGTGACCGGTGTTTCAGGTTCGGGCAAGAGCACTTTGGTAAGCCAGATTCTGCTCAGGGCCCTGAAGCGCCGGCTCTATCGGTCCCGCGAGAAGCCTGGCAAACACAAAAACGTCCTCGGCATTTCTCAAATTGATAAAATTATTGAGATAGACCAGTCGCCGATAGGAAAGACGCCCCGGAGCAATCCGGCCACGTACACTGGCGTGTTCGATGTCATAAGAAAACTGTTCAGTATGACGCGGGAAGCGAAGATTCGCGGGTATAAGCCCGGCCGATTCAGCTTTAACGTTAAGGGCGGACGCTGTGAATACTGCAAGGGGCAGGGAACCAAGAAAATTGAGATGCACTTTCTTCCTGATGTGTATGTGACATGTCAGAGCTGTAAAGGCACAAGATACAATCCCGAGACGCTGCAGGTTACCTATAAAGGCAAAAACATTGCCGATGTTTTGGATATGAGGATTGAGGATTCGCTTAAATTCTTTTCGAACTTCCCGATAATTGTTCGGATATTGCAGACACTGGGAGATGTCGGCCTGGGTTATATGCAACTGGGTCAGGCCTCGACGACACTTTCCGGTGGTGAGGCCCAAAGGGTAAAGCTCTCGGCT
>CAZJIR010000085.1:0-8821 GCA_964546095.1 uncultured Pirellulales bacterium | reverse complement strand
CACCGCCTCATCATGATATATACTCGATCGAAGATTTAGCACAGCTTATTTACGACCTTAAGTGCAGTAACCCTGGTGTTAAGGTATCGGTCAAGCTTGTAGCGGAGGTAGGTGTCGGTACTATCGCCGCCGGCGTTGCCAAAGGCAATGCCGACGAAGTACTTATCAGCGGCCACGATGGCGGGACAGGTGCGAGTCCGCTTTCTTCGATAAAACATACCGGCTGTCCGTGGGAACTCGGCGTGGCGGAAACCCAACAAGTACTCGTGATGAACGGCCTGCGTGACAGAATAAGACTTCAGGCCGATGGCCAGATGAAAACCGGCAGAGACATTGTCGTGGCAGCGTTGCTTGGAGCCGAGCAGTTTGGTTTTGGAACCGCCGCCCTCGTAACGCTTGGCTGCACTCTATTACGCAAATGTCATGAAGGAGCATGTGCGTTCGGAATTGCCACCCAGGACCCGGAACTTAGAAAGCGGTTTGCAGGTAAGCCCGAATATATCGAGAGATTCATGTATTTCGTGGCCGAAGAGATACGTCAGATTATGGCCCAACTGGGATTCAAAAAATTCGAAGATATGGTCGGCAGAGCAGACCTATTATGTGTTCGTAAAGCAATTAATCAATACAAAACCCAAGGATTAGACTTCTCTGTCATTTTCCATCAGCCGGACATCTCTGATGAAAGTAAAATACGCCTGAGCAGTCAACAACCAAGCAAGATAGACGATCATATTGACTGGCAAATTCTGAAAAAAGCGAAATCCGCTATTGAAAAGAAAGAAAAAACAATCATCGAAACGCCTATTCGCAACACAAACCGGACAGTAGGTACTATATTGAGTAATCATATTGTTAAAAAGCATGGCCCTGAAGGTTTGCCCGACGGCACACTGGAGATTGTCTTTGACGGCTCAGCAGGCCAGAGTTTCGGCGCATTTTTGGCTCCCGGTGTAACTCTAAAGCTTATCGGGGAAAGCAATGATTATCTGGGTAAAGGTCTTTCCGGCGGCAGAATCATCGTTAAGACACCAGATAAATCCCCTTTTCTGGCTCATGAAAACATCATAGCAGGCAACACACTGCTTTACGGTGCGACCAGAGGAGAGGTTTTTATTAATGGCATGGCAGGCGAACGATTTGCAGTACGCAACAGTGGAGCTACGGCGGTAGTCGAAGGTCTCGGCGACCACGGATGTGAATATATGACCGGAGGCCTCGTCATTGTACTCGGCCAAACCGGTTGTAACTTCGCCGCAGGCATGAGCGGCGGCATTGCATACGTTCTCGATGAGATGCAACTTTTCGACACGCTCTGCAATCTCGATTTAGTCGAGCTGGAAACCGTATGGCAGCAGGAAGACAAAAAACTACTGAGAGAATTGATTCAGCGCCATCTGAATTGGACACAAAGCAAACGGGCGCAACAGATTTTAGATGCCTGGCCCGACATGGTAGGCAAGTTTGTGAAAGTTGTTCCCATAGATTACCGCAAAGCCCTTCAGAAGATGAGAGCGGCTGAGCACCGAGACACGGAAACAACACCGGCAACTGAGGAGGTATTCGGCTATGGGTGAGATAAAAGGTTTTCTTAAATATAAGCGTCAGGAAGTTGGGCATCGCCCAGTCCATGAACGAATAAAAGACTTTTCCGATTTGAATCTGCCGCTGACACCTGATGAAATTCGTCAGCAAGCGGCCAGATGCATGGATTGCGGAATACCATTTTGCCATGGCTCAGGTTGCCCACTAAAAAACTCCATACCCGACTTAAATGAACTAATATACAAAAACCGCTGGCAGCAGGCCTGCCAGATGCTTCATTCAACTAACAATTTTCCGGAAATTACCGGCCGGGTGTGCCCTGCTCCCTGTGAGACTTCGTGCACACTCGCTATCAATGATGAACCTGTGCTTATCAGACATATAGAATTCCAGGTGGTTGAATACGGTTTCGAACAAGGCTGGATTAAGCCTATGCCAGCGGCGGAAAAAACGGGAAAAAGAGTAGCAGTTGTAGGCTCAGGACCTGCAGGTCTGGCAGCTGCGCAACAGTTGGCGCGGGTCGGTCATGATGTAGTTGTTTTTGAAAAGGACGAGCAGGTGGGAGGCCTGTTGCGTTACGGCATTCCGGATTTCAAGCTCGAAAAACACATTATCGACCGTAGGTTAGAACAGATGAGAGCCGAAGGGGTCGAGTTTCAGACAGGTGTGGATGTCGGAGAGGACATTTCCGCACGATATCTGCGGAAGATGTTCGACTGCGTTTGTCTGGCAATGGGTGCAGGTCAACCACGAGACCTTAATATACCCGGCAGAGGGTATGAAAACATATTGTTCGCAATGGAATTCTTAACGCCACAAAATAAAATTTATTCCGGTGAGCCAATGGATGATTCTCGTATTATCACCGCAAAAGACAAAGTCGTAGTGGTCATCGGTGGCGGCGACACGGGCAGTGACTGTGTCGGAACCGCTCGACGCCAAGGAGCTAAAAGAATACATCAACTGGAAATTCTGCCCAAGCCTCCGGAGACTCGCCCGCCGGATACACCCTGGCCGATGTGGCCGAGAATTATGCGTACATCTTCATCGCACGAAGAAGGCTGTGAGCGACGATGGACCGTAATGACAAAGAAATTTACAGGCTATGAAACCAGAGTGGGACACCTCCACTGCTGTGAAGTTGAATGGGTAAAAAAAGGCAATAACTGGAAAATAAAGGAAATACCGGATACTGACTTTGTTCTTGAGGCCGACCTTGTGATTTTGGCGATGGGCTTTGTGCATGTTACCCACGAGGGCTTGATAAAAAACCTTGGTCTAAAATTGGACGACCACGGTAATGTTCAAGTTAATAACCATCAGACAAGTCAGCCCTGGGTATTCGCAACAGGTGATACCGTAAGCGGGGCCTCACTTGTTGTAAATGCGATTGATAGTGGGCGTCAAGCAGCAGCAGCCATCAACAATTCATTGCGAGATAAAAGTTAGTTAAAGATTTCGCTCCTATATGTTTTATAGTAGGGTCTATTTCTAAGCGATAATCAAAACAAGTTTACAATTCCCACCCTTTCCTGTACTTTCTACAGAGCAAATCATTTGCCTCCGGCGCATTAGTGAATTGCATATTTTCTTCATCCCATGCAAGTTTCCTGTCGGCTCGCAATGCTATCGTGCCCAAACAAATGGTCTCTGCAAACGGGTACACATTTTCAAAGCTGGCATCGGACGGTTCCCCACCTCTGCAGGCCCGAATCCACTGTTCCAGCTCACCAATGGGCCGTGGTAATCGTTCAGGAGGTTTTTGATAGGCTTGCATTTGTTTGTCCGGAATGATGCGTGGATTACCACCACTGAAACCAGCTAATATCTTTCCTTTATCACCGACAAACAATAGTCCTTCTGTGGGCATATCTTTTCCATCCAACTCCAGTTCCCTGGGCTTTGGAGGCCTAAGGCCGCCATCATACCAGTAAAGAGATACCGGCGGCGTATTTCCACGTGCCGGAAAATCAAAGTGTATCATTGATGCGCGGGGAAACGAGATGTTGTTTTTCTGCATCTCCCACAGATTACCAACTATCTTCCAGTATTGACTTCGGCCAGCTTCCACACTGACCGGAACTGTCAGATTCAATATCCTGAAGATTTGGTAGAAGCTGTAATTACCCATATCACCCAGTGCACCCGCTCCAAAATCATACCAGCCGCGGAAGACGGCATGAGTATAAGCCGGATGGTAAGGTCGATGAGAAACAGGGCCAAGCCATAAATCCCAGTCCATTCCACCCGGAACCGGCGGTTTTTCACGGGGATATTCCGTCATTCCCTGGGGCCAAAAAGGTCTTGACGACCAGTTGTGAACCTCTCGCACATGCCCAATGGCACCATCGCCTATCCATTCGCGTATTAATGGCGTTGTCCTTTGATTTGCCGCACAGAACATGTGGGTGGCAACTCCCGTCCTGAGCGCCGTATCTTTAACAAGTCTGACCTCATTAAGAACATTGGACAGGCACTTATGCGTAATAACATGTTTTCCTTTTTTCATAGCGGCGAGCGCAATCGTGGCATGAAGATGGTCCGGAGTCATAATATAGACTGCATCCAAATCATTTTCGTTTGCAAGTAATTCCCGAAAGTCACTATAGACCGAGCAGGCCTTATATTCCCCCGAACCCGTCTCCATTGCATAATAGCCATCTACTATTTTTCGACCAACTTCCCTGCCACATCGGCAGCCTTGTCGGCCTTCTCCCCATCTTGGCTTCTTCAAAAAAGCGCGTATCTTATCTCGTATTTCATTTCTTGACCATTCGACATAGTCGGAACTATCCTTATTAGGGTCACATACAGAAACTATTTTAAGCTCCGGCTTACGCAGTGCACCCATTAATTGTCGTATCCCCTGTGTTCCCGTCCCAATGTAGCCAACGTTGATTTTCTCACTTGGAGCAACATATTTTGAACCGCCCATTACCTGCCGGGGTACAATAGTAAAAGCAGCAACATTAGCCGAAGCTGCAGCTAAGAACTCACGGCGGTTTATTCTTTTGTTCTTTGGGGAATGCTTACTGCCGGTTGATGCATCAAGTCGCCTATTATTCGTATCTTTATTCATAGTTGATTCTCCTTATTTCCTGAATACAGCTTTTGTCAAAAATACTGATATTCTGAATAAGATAAAGTTACCCCATATTACGAACAGATACAAGGTTTGTAATCTGTGTGTTTCCGACGTAAAACACCTAATACGTGAGTTTAACTGTTCTTCGGATATGTATATTTTCTAATCACCACCCTGCTCAACCACCTCAGAGGGCGCATCAGATGTATTTCTGTTCGTAGAAATAGCAGTTATTAACGCAATCGCAACCCAAACGCCGCTAACCACGGCAAATAGCGCCGCAATTAAAACAAAAACCAAAATTACTATTCTCATTTCTTGCGCTCCTCAAGAACTTTTTCAATCCAATGTCCCAGAAGGTATGCCAACAGCGCAGAGCCGAGGCCTGGAATAATTACACGAGGTACGCATACTTCAATCGACCAGCCAAAAACAAACTTGAAGATTACCCACAAAACCACAGCAACAGCAGTCCCAATACCCATTGACAAAATTCCGGCCAGCGGCCTTGGTTTTTTAACCCACAACCCGATGATAAGCGCAGGGAGTATGGCGGGGGCCCAAATTGCATAGCACGTCAGCAAACCACTAATTATGCTGTCTACAGCAACCGCACAAACAGCAGCAACAGCGGCAATGATAATAGTAGCGCCGCGACCTACATTGAGGGCGGCGCCGTTGGGCAAACTTACAAAAGGTTTTATGATGTCCTGAGTGAATGCTACAGCCCCTGCGTTCAGGAGCGAATCAAGACTGGACATAATCACTGATACCAACACAACCAGCAGAAGCGTGTAGCCGGCGGAAGGCATTGTTTTTTCGACCAACTCGAACAGGACTTCATCCTCAGCCGGGTTACCCTGGAGTATACCTCTGGCAGCGATGCCAAGTGATACCATTACTGCAAACCAAACCACACTAAAAAGACCGCCCAATATAAAACCATTTTGCGAGATTTTGGTTGTCTTCGACGCCAGCGCTCGGTTTGCGTAGGGAGGTATAAGCATTTCGCCAAGCATAAAGGCCGCTAAGAGGCCAAATATCTCTATCGCACTTATGTTACCATAGCCTGTCCTGGTTGCAGCAATTGCTTCGGAAGCAAAAGTTGTAACACCACCATCGAGTCGAAAAATTAGTATCCCAATAAGTGTAACAGGCAATAAAATTGCGAAAACGCTGAATTGAAAAGCGTCTGTTATCACACTCGCGCGCAACCCCCCGAAAGTAGTGTACAGCGCGGTTACACCGACAACTATGATTACCGACGACCAATGGGGCAAACGGGATATACTATGCAAGACATCTCCCCCGGCCTTAGACATTACAGCAGCAAATCCTGCACACAATCCCACGGAAATAATGCCGGCAAGAATTTGGCAGTTTCGGTTGTACTTTTGACCTATTGCATCACCCAGAGTGTGGCAGTTTTTCAGACCTCTCAGCCGAGGAGCAATAAGCCACCCCACCAGGATGTTCTGGACCGAATATGCCAGTCCGATACCCAGAAAAAGCAAACCGCTCCTGAAACCCCTGCCAACGAAACCAATTGAAAAACCCGGCCCTACATAAGTAGCAGCAAGACTTCCAAATACTAACGCCAGCGGAAGTGCACGCCTTGCCAACGAAAACTCTGCGAACTCACGAGCAGCGCGTGCTCTAACAGCAACAAAGGTGAGGACCAAGCCATATGCAACAACAAGAGAAATAGACAAGACCGTATGCATAGTGTCGATCCTAATCTGACATCCTATACTCTTATAACTAAAGCTGCTTTAGTTAGTAATTTCCCTAAGCCTATTCACGCCTGTCCTGGAACATCTCTTCTTCCAGTTCACTAATAGTCGCGTTCAGCTCTGATTCCGTACGAATCCATCCATATCGTGCATCAACAAGAAAAGTACGGTACCATTGAATTAAATTTTTCGAAAAGTCTTCATCTTTGCAGTAAATGCCGAACGAAATTTCTCCTGCATGCGACCCTGCTTTCCTCGGTATTTGCGGGAAGGCCAGAAGAACCTCGGTTCTGCACAAAAGGAACTCTATGTCAGAGACCTGACTGTTATAAATTCTAACTCTGCCTGATGTTATAGCCTCCGGATATTTACGAAAAAGAAATCTTGCAGCATTCGAAAATCCCGGCACGCTTAGATTCATCGCCCTGTGCACTCTTACATCAGGATAACCTTCAATAATTTCGTACAAAGCGCTGAGATAATCCTCAACAGGCTTTCTTTCCCCTTCGAACAACATACATGTCCAAAGCTCACTGTGGCCAGTTGTATCAAGCTGGTCCTGAAGCATTCTCTTTGCAACATCGTAGGTTTCTTTTCGGCTGCCTAATACCTTTAGTCGCCGTTCAGTCAGAATTTGTGCCCAGGCCGGCATATCATTCGGTACGGACCCAGGAGGACACACACCAAGGCGGGTTAAGAGTCTTAGAAACTGCTTTTGGTCGGAACCATAAAACCTCCTGCCGACGATGCTGCCTACGTTGCCATTACACTCCATGCCGTATTGTTTATGGTGACCAAACGACAGGCGATGCACATCATAACCTTTGTCAACAAGCATTCTTTCCAGCTCAACAACCAGGAAAGCAGCCTGCCTCTCAGGTGCTCTATCAATAGATAGATGCACATTTGGACAAAGTACAATCGGCCTTTTTCCTATCATTTCAGATATTGAGGAGAACTCCTCTGCGGCTTCCTCCAGCTCCTGCTTGCTATCGTACAACTCAATGCACACAAATACTACCAGCACGTTCCTAAAAACCATCTTAGGTTGTGGCATTGAGATGGTGGAAGAGTCTATCCTTGAAGACGGCTCTTTGTCCTCAAAGTAGCAGGATGAACATTGGTGGCACTCCAGAATCATATCGATTTCTCAGTCCTTTGTTCCGGCTTTGTAATATACTTTGTACCGGTAGTACGCTTTCTGGATAACGAGGCCTTGGCTTTCTTCAATCGGGAGCCTATTTTGGCATCAACCCGAGATATGAAAAGGCTCACGTCCGGAGTCACGGCCTTGCCGGCGAAGCCGGTACTATTAAGCATTCGCCATACCTCTGCGTTTTCCCAAAACTCCCGGGAAGAATCTATCCTTTTGGCCTCCTCGCGCGTAAGTGATTTCAGAAAAGCCGGTATACAACCATCGCGCAGGGCCCCCGCATAATCAACCAATAATTCTTGAATTTCTCTGTTTGCCTCAGACATTGTTTCTTACTCCTGCACTAAAAAGTTCATCAATCCTCACGATAGTAATCACGCAGCATTTTTTTAAGTTTCAATATAGTTCGATACAACAGCATTTTAACTGCCCCAACCGTAGTCTTGAGTTCATTAGCGATTGCTCTGTTGGAAGCACCTTCCATCCAAAGTTCTATAGCCCTTTTCTCACGTGCTTTAAGTTTATTTAACGCACGTCGCAGGATCTGATGAAGCTCCGATTGTGATGCCAACTCAAGAGCACCCAACTCCGGGGCAACAAGGCTTTGCATATTCTTTTGCGAAAGAGCCAAATTCCGGTTTATTCTTCTATATACTTCTCTTAGGCGTTTCCGCATGTAGTACAGATATACGGTTTTAAGCAGTTGTTTCTCGCTGTTGATGTTACGCAATCGCTCCGGGTTTTCCCATATATCGGCATAAACATCTTCCAACACATCCTCACACTCTACTTCATTCCCAAGGTAGCGATACAAATACCTGATGAAGTTTCCGAACGTAGCCCTCACAAAAGGCTCCATCGCCCTGCGACGACGTTCGACATCAGGGGCTACGAGTCCTTCTAAAGCGTTTCGCAACCGCTTATTCATAACAAATCTCTTGCTTCAGCCTTTTTGTTGTATCCCCCGTTACCTTCAAGCTATGTCGCGAAGCCTTCACCCTATATATTAAAGGCACCAACTTGACGATAAGTAACGGCAATTTTATACGAAAAGACGACTTTTTCAAACACAAAGTCAAATAAAACCATAAAGAGAAAAAGCCGCCGTCTGCACACTTTTCACACAAACACACGTATTATCGCCTGGTTGTTAAAAACCATAGATTGGTCTTAATTCATCTTCACTTGGTAAATGCCTATAATATTCACCTCTGGTGCCAACGTAACCTACACCATGTTTTCTAAGCCTTACCTGGCTAATAGAGCCATTACTGTTGGTAATATTGACGGCAACAGTATTCATTT
>CAZJIR010000084.1:6027-8975 GCA_964546095.1 uncultured Pirellulales bacterium | reverse complement strand
CAGCGGTATTATAATTGGTAATGTAGGTCAAACTCGACTTGAGGATATATGGAAAGGATTCCATCCTGAGCGAAATGAGTTTATCAATACACTATTTAATTTCGGTCCTTATGGATTGCTCGATAAAGCTGAGAAGCAGGGCTATAAAAAAAGAAAAACCTACGCAAGCAAATGCCATCTTTGTACAAGTATCCGGCAGTTTTTATTCGATAACGCTCTTGAAGAATCGACAGTTGGGCCGGTGGAGTGTTATTCTTAATCGCTGGGCAATTAAGCTATCAGGCCAAAAGTTTTCAATTCTATAATTCTCTTATCAATTAAGAAAAGAGCGAAAGTATTGCTTGAAATCTTATTTTCTCCAGTTTGTATTTTCTCTTATTTCCGTTCTATAATGCGTCGAAAAAATAATAATAAAAGTACAAAACTGTAACAAAACGGTAACAATTATTCGACATAATTACTCCTGATAGATTAACCGTTTTTTTCATTGATTTATATAAAAGGAGAACGATTATGGAAATGTCGAAGAACATCACAATCATCTTTTTGCTGGCTGTTGTTCTACATGCCTCAGCGGTTACAGCCAAACCTGTTAATGTTCTGCTGCAGGAAGGGCTGTATGCCGAGGAGGTTGATGGTGACCTTGATGCGGCCATCAGGAGCTATGAGCAGGTTATTAATGATACGTCCGCTCAGAGGTCCCAGGTTGCGCAGGCACTATATCGACAGGGGATGTGTTATCTTAAACTGAAAGATGAGCAGCGGGCAAGGTTAGTTTTTGCAAAGCTGGTTGAAGATTACAATGACCAGACCAAAATCGTCGACAAGATTAAGCCCATGCTGGACGAGCTAAACAACACCGACCCCGCAGCCTTGATGCCGCCTGAGACCTTGGTTTACGTTGAGTTGGGAAGTCTTGGTAAGCAAATTGAGACAATTTTAAACATGCTCAAGGATACCCCGTTTGCAAATCCTCTTGCAGCTATTGGTGGCGGCACTCAGCCTCGGGGACCCGGCGGCAAATCGCCGGCAGATATGATGGCTGCTCTTATGAATCCAAGTATGATGGCTGAATTCAAGAAGCTACGGGGAATGGCTATTGGTGTTACTGGAATTTCCCATAACAATCCTCCGATGATCGCGGTTATGTACCCTGGAAAAAGCGATGCCCTGCGAGGCCTAATTGTGGCCGGGCTCGGTATGATTGCACAACCGGGTGAGGCTATCGAAGGTATGTCAACGTTAGTAATTGAGAATGTGGCAGGGATAGCTTATGACGAAAAAGTAATAATTATTGCGCAACCATTAAAGCAATTGACATGGTGCGTAAGACAATACAAGGGTTTGAGCAATGAGCCGACGTTGTCCTCGAGTGATAAATCCTTTTTAAAAGTAAGCAAAAAGGCTCGTCAGGAGAACGCGCTTACTATCTGGTCGAACGCAGATGAGGTATTCGCAGGTGTTTTGAAAATGTTCCCGGAAGGCGACATTCCTGATAAAATTCGTTTCATTGACAGTATCGTCGATATTAAAAATATTGACGATTTCATAGCTTCTTTTTCTATTAAGGAAAATGGAATCGCTCTTGAAGCAAACACGGCCTTTAAGGATGGTCACAATTGTCTAGCATACAACCTGATTCGTACGCCGGAAATCAGCAGAGCGGGACTGGAGGCTGTGCCATCAGAGGCGGTTGGATTGCTCAGCTTAGCTCTGGGTGAGGCTGACGGTACTCAGGCTGAGGCTATAGGTAAAAAAATTGAAAATCTAACCGGTCTTGACATCGGCAGGGAAATCTTCGCAAATATTGAACAGGTAACTTTGTTTGCAATGCCAATTGATGTCGCTCCGAATCAAGAGGATACCGGATTACCTCCAATAGCTCATTGTGTCGGGCTGGCAATAACCAGTCAAAGTCCGCAACAGACTCATAATCTTTTAAATAAGTTATTATCAGTTGCTAATCTGGTAACAGGCCAATCCGGAGCTGAACAATCCAAACAGGGCATAAAAAAGTACCAGGTTGGGCTTATTAATAACCGGCCATGCTATTGTTATATGAACCAGATAAACAAAACCACTATTCTTTCATTAAACTCGGATATCGTTGAGAAATCAGTTTCAGCAGTCAAGAATCGCAGGTCGGTCTTTACGGCAGGGCCCTTAAAAGAAGCGGCAAGCAATCTATCGGAGACAACAAATAAACTCGTATTAATCAACGTTGGCGGGGCAATACGGCATGTTGATTCATGTCTAAAAGCGACACATAGTAATCCACACAATCCGGCGCATAAATTGCTGGCTCAGTTGGCGCAGGTGTGTGATGACACCAGTATTCGGTACCGTACTTATGAGAGGGCAAATAATATTGATGAGTACTACAGCATAGACAAATTGCCACCAATGGATAAGTTTCTACCCTTGCTGATGCAGTTATCCCAGGTCGACCCCACAGCCAAAGCCAAGGCTACAGGACCTGAACCGAGCAATGGAGCGACATTAAGTATAACCGCTATCTCGCAACTGAAGTGGAAGCGGGGAGTAAATGCTAAATCGCATAAAGTCTATTTCGGGACTGAGATTGATGAGCTGGCACTGTTGGTAGACTTGCAAAATGCCAATGAGACTAAATTACCGGAACTACAGGAAGGTATGAAGTATTACTGGCGTGTTGATGAAATTTGGGGTGATGGAACTGTTATAACCGGGGATGTTTGGAATTTCTCCATAGGCAAACTTGTCGCCTGGTGGAAGTTTGACGAAAGTGGAGGAAGTAGTGCTGGTGATTCGTCCGGCAATAATCATACCGGTACGCTGGTAGGCGACCCGCAATGGCGACCATCGGGCGGTAGAATAGGCGGAGCGCTGGAATTTGACGGTGAAGGTGACTATGTCCGAATCGAAGATGAATCAAGCTTCGATATTACTAATCAAATTACGGTATCGGC
>CAZJIR010000084.1:0-6017 GCA_964546095.1 uncultured Pirellulales bacterium | reverse complement strand
GTTCAAATTTATAAGCTCATCCAGCACCTGTGACTGGGTTAATATTTCTTCTGTTCCTACAGTGTGGACAGCCATTGTGACCAAAGGTGATTCGGCATGGAGGCTTTCCACTGAAGAAGCCGAACAGAGATTTCACTTTGCAGTAAGCCGCAGCATGTGGGTCAATGGCCGCAAGAGCGTCGAAGCGAACGAGTGGCATCACGTTCTTGGAGTATATGATGGGGAGCAAATACGTACCTATGTAGATGGCGAGTTTGATGCATCAATGCAATGGAACGGTAGAATAGAGAGCAATGACTATCCTGTTTATATTGGTGAAAATGCCGAACAAACAGGACGTTACTGGAATGGCCTGATAGATGATGTTCGTGTTTACAGCTATGCTCTTAGTGACGAGGAAATTGGAAAGCTCTGTCGTGCAAAGGCAATGAAACCAAAGCCATCTGATGGCGCAGTAGTAAATCCGGCTGTTAAAGTTGAGTTAAGCTGGGATCCAGCAGTGGGAACACATTCGCATAAAGTTTACCTTGGTCTTAGTAAAGGCGATTTAAGGCTCGCAGGAGAAACGAAAGAATCCATTTTTACCACGCTCCCTAATCTACAGAAGGATAAGAAGTATTCCTGGCGTGTTGATGGAATATTAAACAATGGTTCAGTTGCGAAAGGTGACGTGTGGAGTTTTTCCGCCGGCAAGCTTGTTGGCTGGTGGAAGTTCGATGAGAGTAGTGGTTCTATTGCCGGTGATAGCTCCGGTAATGGTAATAATGGCACGTTGCAGGGCGATGTTGCCTGGCAGCCTAAAGCGGGAAAGTTTGCCGGTGCTTTGAAATTTGATGGTACTTCCTCCTATGTCGAAATCCCCACGGAAGGTATGTCGGCATTAATGGGAACGGTTTCATTGTGGGTAAAACTTTCCCCACAGCAAAAGGAGCCCGAACACAGATATATTTTCGGTCACACAACAACACCATATTATAGCAACAGGATACAATTGTATATGGATGAGAGTCTCACGATGTTAGACTTGGGACTCTGCAATTCACATAACCTGAACACAACTATGGCAACCCTGGAGGTCGAAACGTGGTATCAAATTGCACTTGCCTGGAATGAGGGCGTTTATGTAGTGTATCTTAATGGCGAAGAGCTTGCGAGCGGCGGCTACAATAATCTGGAGGGTCTTAGTGATATCGCAGACATTGGAAATAATGGAAGGCCTAATAGTAGAAATCAGTCCTTTAACGGCCTTATAGATGATGTTCGCATTTACAATTACGCTCTATCGAAAAATGGAATTAAAACACTTTACAACGAAAGTAAATAAAAATAGCGAGTAAACACCAAACGTAAAAACAGCACTTTCTAATATAGTTAATTGCAGTGGATGGTATTGTCGTTTGGAACGGGGGTGATACTGCCCATCGTACATTTGCTTTAGTTTACGAACAAGGCTATCAAGAGCGAACGTCTGGGGGGTTAGTTAAAATCAGCTGAATCTTAAAAAACAGCGTTGTGTTGTATTAGGCGCGTCGATAGATGAGCTTATGTCAGCCAGGGGAGAGATGAAAAAAATTTTTCACTTTTTTTAATTTTTTTATTGACAGCTTGTACAAATGTACGATATTGTAGTTGTACACTTGTAAAATACAATTGTAAAAGGAGTTCCTTATGACAAAAAAAAGATTACCTGCTTTAAGCCCTTCGGAAACGGAGATTTTAAGATTAGTCTGGCATCTCGACAAAGCAACCGTGCAAGATGTCTGCGATAAGTTGCCTGCAAAAAGAAAAATAGCTTACGCTACCGTCCAAACCCTGCTGCGTCGGCTCGAAAAGAAAGGATACTTAAAACACCGCAGCCGGGGCAAGGCCCACGTCTTTTTCGCAGCAGTAAAGAGCGAAAATGTCATAAAAAGGTCGGTCAATGACTTTCTCGACCGGCTCTTCGGCGGCGACCCTATTCCACTTATGCAGTACTTAGCAGAGCATGGCAAAATAGACGCTAACGATATCGAAAAGCTGAAACGATTAGCTGATAAAAATAACTAATAATTTTAGTGGAGTGGTAAATAATGGAAGATTATTTAACGCAAATCACAAATTATCTGCTGACGCAAAGCTGGCAAATTGCAGTTTTGGTAGGAGTAATAGAAGCAGTAACTCTGGCGCTGAAAAATAAAAGCGCCCATGTTCGCTACTTGCTCTGGCTGATTGTTTTAGCCAAATGTCTCGTGCCGCCATTGTTTACAGTACCTTTGGGGGTTCTGCCACGAGAAAAGCCGCTTGAGCCTCTTATAGTCTCAATAACTCAAATCCCGATAGTGGCTCCTGAAGTGGGAGGTTCAGGTGCGACTGAAGCTACTGTGTCGCAGGAAACCCCAGCCGTGGCAGAGCCGGTGCCAATTGTCGCAGAAACGGTACCGAGGCTCACTATCCGACAATGGCTCGGTTTCGCCTGGATTGTGGGAGTAATTGCGTTTTCCCTATTTGCCGTAATTAAGGCTCTGCGGACTAATTTTTGGCTGTGGGGGCAGCGAAGGCTGCTTCCAGCTGAACTGCATAGCGGGATTAGAAATTTATTTTCCGGCCTTGGTATTAGGACTTTTCCGAAGGTCTGGCTGATTGAAGGCATAGGCCAGCCGTTCGTATGGGGTTTGCTGCGCGGCAGTATCTATCTACCGGCCGACTTCATAAAAATCAATAATGCCGAGCATCGTAGGGGCGTATTAGGCCATGAATTCAGCCACATCCTACGTTTTGATGCTGCGGTCAATATTTTGCAGATAATCGCCCAAGCGGTTTTCTGGTTCCATCCTTTTGTCTGGTGGGCGAACAAAAAAATTCGCGCCGAGCGCGAGAAATGCTGCGATGAAATGGCAATCGCCCGCCTGGGTGCTAAAGCCAAAGATTACAGCAGCGCTATTGTAAACATATTGATTTCTGAATACGAGACGGCCCGGCCGGTTCCATCGTTGGCTGTTGCCGGGCCGGTTAAAAATATTGAAGAAAGGATAAAAACAATGTTAAAACCCGGAAAAAAATTCTACAAACGCCCCAGCTTGATAGCAGCGACAGCCGTGTTTACATTAGCTCTTTTGACAGTTCCGACCACGCTTATACTGTCGGCCAATGCACAATCTAAGGTCTTAAGCCTGTCACTCCACGAGGCTGCAGCTAAAGGTGATATCGAACAGGTCAAATCTCTCATCTCAGAAGGTGCCGATGTGAACGGCAAAGATTATCGGTTGAACAGGATAGGTATGACCCCGCTTCACTACGCTGCTCGAGGCGGCCACAAGGACATAGTAGAGCTACTTATTGCCGAGGGCGCAGACGTCAATGCAACAATCCAACAAGATGTCACGCCGGTATTTTTGGCTGCAATGGGCAGATCACCCAACCGCAAAGAACTCGTCCAGTTTCTCGTTGCAAAAGGCGCCCAGGTATCTTCCATACATTTGTTCGCCTTCTTAGGTGATTTGAACAAGGTAAAAGCTCTATTAAAACAGGGTGTGGATGTAAATGCCAAAGGAGACTATCTTGATGCTTCACCACTTCACTATGCTGTGGTCGGCGGCGATGATGAGATGGTAGGATTCCTCATCGATAAAGGTGCGGATGTTAATGCAAAAGCGGAGGAAGGCCTTACTCCGCTACATGCAGCCATGGTGTTTGGTGACAAAGACATGGTCAAATTGCTTATTGGCAAGGGCGCGGATGTCAAAGTCAGCGAGAAAGGCGCCATGGGATTACTTGAGACACTCGTGCCGGATATCATGAGTACGCTTACGCTACTGGAGCCCGGCAAGGATGAACAAGAAGCAATGACATTGTGGTGGGAGAGCAAAAAAGATGTCGTCAAGCCTTTGGTGGCGATGGGGGGCAAGATTCCTACATGGGCCGTGGCGCTCGGGGCATCTATGGGCCTGAAGGAAATGGTCGAACTGGCCGTTAACGCAGGGGCCGATGTCAATGCGCGGGCCGGATTCCGACAGAAAAAGACACTTCTGCATGAGGCTGTCGAATCCGGTCGTAAAGAATTAGTGCAGTACCTGCTTGATAAGGGGGCAAATATCAACGCGAAAGACCGCCGAGGCTGGACACCGCTACACATGGCTGCTGCGGCTGGTAGAATAGAAATAGTTAAACTGCTCCTTGCCAAAGGCGCCGACGTCAATGTCGGGGACATTCGCGGTGGGACGGCGCTATGGTATGCCAACGAACAAGGCAACGAAGAAATCGTGGAATTGCTGCGAAGCCACGGTGCGAAAGAGCAAGCGCCTACGATATCACTACACCAAGCTGCAAGAGACGGCGACCTTGAGAAGGTCAAATCCCTTATCTCAGGAGGAGCCGATATTAATGCCATGGACGACCGGCTGGCAGGTACACCTTTACACTTAGCAGCCTATTACGCGCATCATGATTTAGTAGAATTCCTTATTTCCAAGGGAGCCAACGTTAATGCCCCGAACAAATGGAATCGGACGGCGCTGGACGAGGCAGTTGACCAGGATCATGACGAAATCGCAGCGGTGTTGCGCACGCATGGGGCCAAATCAGGATCCTCGGTGAAAGCCCGCAGGGCAGAACCTACGAAGTCGCTGCTGGAAAGTGCACCTTCCAAGTTTGTGATTCCAAAGAGGAATCTGGAAATACCTGAACAGATGCAGTCGTGCGCGGAAAACCTGCGAAAGATCTATGTAGCAATTAAAAAATATGAGAAAGACAAAGGAACGCTACCTGACTGGCTTTCAGATCTCGTTCCAGAGTACGCGAGCAAAGAGACGCTCTTGTGCCCTCACAATCCGGTGTATAAAGGTGTTCTCCGTCATGACCCAAGGCTTCCCTGTAGTTATGGATACGGATTCAGGATGGATAGGGGTCGTGTACGTGCGGATTTCAGGGGGAGTCCTCTTGCTGGCGCGACTATGCGAGATTGGAAAAACGCAGAGGTACAACTTTTCGGCGACGTGGTTCCTCTGGTTCGCTGTTACGGCCACGATCGAATTCTCAACCTTGACGTAGGCGGTAGAATCTACTTAAGTCGGATCGTATGGGCAACAATGTTTATACCTGGGTATAAGCAATATGAAATATTTAAGCTGTTGGAAGAATCATCGCAGTAGGTCGAGGCCATTCGCGTAAAAGGCGTTGATGTAAATGCGAAGTATAGGCATGTCCCGACTCCATTGACATTTAACAAAGAGAACGGACATGAGGAAATCATAGAGTTGCTTCGCAAGTACGGGCCTAAAGAGTGATGTAGGATGCCCAGGGCAACCACGTAGCGCGTTGCCCCCTACCTGGGCATAGCGGTGGCTTCGATTTCAAATAACAGGTCCGGGCGACAGATATCACAGATGACTGTTATCCATGGCCAGGGGAGGGCACTTTTCGAAGTGTTGAATATCTTTTCGACCTCAGTCGTTTTACAATAAGCAACCACCTGTACAACATCTTCATCCCTGCATTGCATATCGCTGAGGACTGCACGAACATTGCCTATTGTTGTGGTTATCTGGCCCGATGCGTCACCAATATTCGTTGTAGCACCATCGGCATCAATAGAGGCGGTTCCGGAAACAAATACCGTCTCACCGGCCGGCGTAATAGCTCTGGAAGCCCGCGAAAAAGCCGAGCCATATTCCATTGCACATTGTTGTTTGCCGACAGCCTGGAGGAACTGGATCGAATTCTTTGGTTCCAATACCGCCGTCAGGTCCATTGCACAATGGCCACCGTCAGACGGACCCAGGCCAATACCGGTACTGGCTGGCATTGACTGCCGGGTTCCATCTCCGATAAGTTTATTTTCAGTGAAAAACTGTGTTCTGACCTGGTTGAAATCATCATACCATGAAAGAATGTCCTTTAGCCACATCCATGTTCGCGGCACAGAAAGAAAATTGGTTCCGAATTGTTTAAGTACGAATTTGGCCTTTTCCATCATAGTTTTTGCTTGTTCTGTATTGTTTGCAGCTTGCGGGATTGAAACACTTGAAAGTGTCAGATACTTG
>CAZJIR010000083.1:0-9012 GCA_964546095.1 uncultured Pirellulales bacterium | reverse complement strand
TGTCCTGCCGCCAAAGCCGCCGCCGGAACCGACTGGAATTAAATGTTATAAATGCAAAGATGGCGAACTCGTAATCAGGCAAAGCAAAAAAGGGCCCTTCTTAGGCTGCGGCAGGTTCCCAAAGTGCAGAACCATAATCAGTATCAAGCAATTGGAACATCTGAAAGAACTCCAGTCGAATGGGCGATGGCCGCCTGAAACATGGGAAGAGGCCGATGAACTCCTTGGAAGAAAAAAAGCCAAAGAGCCTCTAAAACTCAATAAATAACATAGCAAGGAAAACTTAGCTGCTATCACTGATGCGTAAGGAGAAGGCCGGACATGGATGGTTTCGGCAAAAAATGCTCGGTAGTTTTAATGGATGCCGGCACTTCTTCAAAGGCGAATTCTTACCTCCGTTTTTTACCTGTCGAACAATTACCGGCTGACTATGAATTACTTTTCGTAGGCGCTCGCCCGCTTCATAATGAGCTGGAACATCCGGAGGCGGCAAAAGCTAACATAAGGTTTATCAAGCCTGAATATGACTTAGGATTCGAACAGTTATGTATAGAAGCGGCAAAACAGGCATCCGGGGCATATATACTTTTTGTCAATGTCCCAATTAGTTGTGAGCAGATTGTTTCGGCAGTGCAGAGGTTTGAAATTAGTGGTATGAGTATAGAGGCTCCGCCGGAGGAAAAATATATCATTGTAAAAGCGGATGCCTTCGTACAGGCAGGTGGTTTCGGCAGATTATCACAACTGCAGCAGGAACAGATTGATGCCAGGATTATAAACAAGCTGATACATCTGGTTACCGATTCAGCTACTTATACGGAGGACGTTTTTATCGCTGCGAATAAAAACAGGCGCCTGCTTGAGGAAGGCATAAGGAATATTGATTTTACAAGAACAGATGAACATAACTTTTATAAGCTTCTTTTTATCAGATCCATTAAGGGATACCTCGATTCGGGTCTTGAAATTAACAGTTCGGAGCAGTACGTTTATTTTTACCACAAAGTTACGGTGAAGGATGTAACGGAAGTTCCGTGGTTTGTCGGCATTCTTCTGAGTATTCATCACTTGAACGATGAGCCGGGTTTGTCCCGACATGACATGATGGTTTGGCGGCAGACCGCGGCAATTCTGGTTTCGTTGTATAATGAAACCCGCTTTAGTGAATTGTGTTTCAAGGCGGTAAGAAAGTTTACGAATTTTCCTTATCACCTCCTCGCAATTAACAACTCAACTATCGACATGCAGGATTTTAAAAGGTCTATGCTTGGCAAAGGTTTAATTGACGAGTGGTTTGACAGCGGCTGTACTTCTCACGCCGGTGGACTTCAAAACTCGTTAGACAGGGTCAAAACGTTCAGGTACATAGTCACTCTGGATAATGATTCTATCGTGCTTAAGGAAGGCTGGCTTACAGAGTTAGTTGACCGGCTGAATCGTGAAAATGCCGGCTTGATAGGACCTCAAACTTTTCCCGGAAGTAATCCTTCGGTTAAAGGATATGCTATACATCCATGTTGTATGCTCATCGACCAGCAGCGCATAGGCTCGAAATTCGAGATAGATTTTACAGGTCAATGGCCGTTTGATGTTGGGCATTTATTAACCTGGGATTGTTTAGCGCACGGCATCCCGATAGTAAAGGTCAGTAATGAAACAGATGGAGGTTATACTTCCAGTTCAAGCTTGATTAATAAATCGGTCCGACACTTTTGGTACGGCTCCAGAATGTATAGTCTTGAAGACGAAGCTTCTATTGACGGCTCGAAAGTCGGGACCATAAGAGAAAGGTTGGATATTGCCTATCATTCCGATGAACTAAGGAAAATCCGAGAGTTTCACATGCCGTCTAAATCCCTTATGTAGAATCGAAGCTGAGACGACACTTATTTTACTGCTCGACAATACTTTTAGCTCGTTTACAAGTGGTTACGGCAGGTTAAAAACTTTTGCTAAACAATTTTAAATGAGTATAATAGTATTGATGTGATGGACGAGTAGTTCTATCGGGATTGATGCAGAATGGGTAAGAAAAACCAAATCGAAACAACTTCGCTCGAAACGGTTGAGCCGATAGGCAAACGTGTCCTGATTCGCAAAGACGAGGATAAAAAACAAACCAAAGGCGGTATCCAGCTACCCGACAATATCGAAATCCCCACGATAACCGGCAGAATCATCACAATTTCCGCCGAAGTTGAAAACTCTCCGGACATACCCCTGCGCCAATATGATAAAGTGCTGTTCAATCCCAAAGGCGCCATACCCGTCGACTTCGAAGGTGATAATCGTCTTTTCGTGGTCGAGGTCGAAAACGTCGTTGCCGTCTTTAGAAAATCATAAAATCATTTAACTGCTGCAAATTCCAAGCCATTGACTGTTAAAACTTTCTTGTAAACAACCTTTAAGATTCGCCTCTGGCTTGTTTACACTATTTCTGATATTTTTCTGACAACCTCGGGAACTTTTTGGAGATTAGCCGCGTCATTAATTGTGGATAGTGAATATGACTGGTGCAGTTAGAACGGAATTCGAGCAGTTTTGGACTGAGACTGTAAGTAAAGTCCGGGCGTACATGTTCTGTGCATGTGCGAACTGGGCGGACGCGGACGATTTGTCGCAGGAGTGCTATCTACGTGCTTTGCGTGGGTGGGGCCAGTTTGATGGTAAGGGTAGCAGGAAAGCGTGGCTTTTTGTAATTGCACATAGAACGCGCATCGACTGGTTTCGACAAAAGAAAAGGAAAAAGGCTGCGGTAAACCTGGAAAATATAAATGAGCTCAGTATTAGTAATATTGGTTCATATACCGAACAAACTGAGAATGTCTGGGTCGCAATCAGGAGCCTGGACGATGAACAAAATGAGGTCATTCATCTGAGATTTGCAGCGGGATTGAGTTATGCTGAGATAGCAAAGGCTCTTGGGATACCCGTTGGGACCGTGAGGTCACGGTTACATAGAGGCCTAAAGGCGGTAAGAGAAAAACTCAAGGAGCAGAAAAATGAAACGTGAGAGAATAGAGAGACTGGCTATAGATTGTGCCGCGGGGGAACTGAACGAGGATGGTGAAGTTTTGTTCAGGATGTACCTTGCCGAGCATCCCGAAGAAAACCAGTGGGCAGAAGATATGATGCGGATTTATGAACAGACAGAAGCGGCAATTGATGCAAAGACAACGGATGGTTATGCGGGCGACAAGGCTCCATTCGTTAAGAAGAGAAATCTTCTATTGCAGTTGAAATGGCAGAGGTTTGGGCATTGGGCGGCGGCTGTGATTTTTGCAACTTTTATCGGTTTTACAGTGGGACGGTGGAATATAAACAGCAAAATGGACAGAATTGTTTCAATGGATAACTGGAGTCCAAAGCAGGTCAGAACCGTTTCCGATTTGAAAGAAAAGTACGCAGGTACTTTCTGGGGCGACAAAATGTTGGCTTTACTGGAGAGCAGACCTGTTCAGCGAAGTAAATCTAATTTTGATGGTGGCTTCTGGGACAAATATAAACAATATAAAGGAGAGCAATTATGAATAATCGCAAAATGACTTATGGGCTGATAGCTTTTTATGTGGCTGTGATATTTTTTGCAGGCTGCCTGCCTGACCCTGAGGATACCCTTGAATGGTCGCGTGACGGCTCCACAGGCTTGTTGCGAGTTCAGGGTGCCTTGTTCCTTGTAGATGGTCAAACAGGTCAATTGACTGAAATTGTAAAACAGAACGTTCAATCTTGGCCTGATATTTCGAAAGATGGCGGCTTGGTAGTTTACAGCGAAGCAGTTGAGTGTGTAAATTTGTCGGAAGGATTAAAGCTGTTGCCTGCCGGACAGGTGAAAATGATAAAGTATTATGCCGAGCAGACCAGAAAGAATGTTTTGGATGCGGGCGGGATGCTCCTGGATAAATTTCCTTTCCCGGATGAGGGGCTTCTAAGTGCGGATGACTATGAGAACTGGGCGATTCGCTATATGTGCGAAAATGCTGATAGTGAGCTTCAGAGAGTATTGGAGGACAGAGGAATTCAAAAAGGTAAAGAGCAGGTTATATGCTACTATCAGGTTGTCGTAGTGCCCCGAAATAATCTTGAAAATAAGCGTGTCGTAACGACCAGCATCTTTAAGATTATGGCAACACGAGTATCACCCGACGAAAAACACGTAGCCTATCTGATGAATACAAAACACGAGGACACGGATGATATGCTGGAATATGATTTGTATGTTGCCTCGCTCGAAGGCCACATCGAGGCCATGCGCGTGGATACATGTGTTGCTTTTGGTTACGATTGGCGCAAAGATTCGAGGGCAATCGCGTATTTGAATGTGGATTCCGGCAATAATGGTGACATTATTCTTGGTTCTCTTAAGGAAAGAACAGTTGCCGATGCAAACAGCAGCCTTGTTGCGTCACCGCCGGAAGTTTCTGAAGAAGGGTTGGCTCAGACCCACAATTGTACAGGTCAGACATCATCGCTTGCAGGCTCAATTTTTTTTCCATGGCTCAAGGTCCAGTATGGGCCTGGCGAGCGAATTTTCTTTTCGAGTTGCGTTCTGTCACTGCCTATTGGTGAACTGGACGATCCCGAATGGTCTTTATTCTGCTATGATTCTGTAACAGGAACAGTCGTGGATATGCTGCCTTCGGATGTTTCAGCTTATACCAGACAGTCCGCGGGCATGACGCAGTTCGCATTGTCACCCGATGAGAAAAAGCTGTTGCTGCCGATAGGAAAAAACAGGTTTATACGTTACGAACCGGCAACAGGCTCAATGGATATTCCGGTTGAAGAAGATGAACAGTTCGGAGATGAATATGTTCCTCAGCTAACCCCCTCGTGGAAAGGCAACAATGAGATATCGTTTATCGTATCGGGCAACAGTCATTTTCTGTTTGAAACGAAAGACGGCGAACAGAAGTCTACTCGTAAAGAAATAGTACTTCTGAGAGGAAAAGATACTAAAAAGTGGGCTGTGAGATTTTTGAGTAAGAACTGGCCCGATGAAATTATTGAGGCGATACATAGTTTTGAGTGAAGATGCTCAATAAAAATGTACTGCCGGCATTGCTTTTTAAGATTCTCCGGGTAGTTAATTGTATCTTTGATTCTTATGAAGCTTAGGGGGAAATAACAGCTACTGGTGAGGACCGCGCACAGCGAACAATTCTCAAATTCAGACTTGGCGCCATCTTGGAGTGGCGGTATATTATTCTCAAGATGTCTGGTAATTCAATCAAAGGTGTTGTATCAGAAAATTCTTACCATTAGTTCGTTTGGATGAATCCTGAATTGGAAATAAATATTCACAGGAGACTATGATGGCCGAAGAACAGGAAATCCCCGTAGTACCAGTAGAAGCACAGGTAACAACACAACCGCCGCTCAGGCCGCATCGTGGTGTTGTTATCCTGGTTCTTGGAATACTTGGTATCGTTTGCTGCTTTATATGTGGCATTGTCGCATGGGTATTGGGAAACGGTGACCTTAGAGAAATGGATGCAGGAACGATGGATCCCACCGGCCGGGGATTAACAAAGGCTGGCAAGATTTGCGGCATTGTCGGTGTCGTATTGTCAATCGTGGGATTTGTTATTGGGTTGCTATCAAGCCTCCTGGCGCCGCTTAGCATGTCCTTAAGATGAGGATAAATGTTGTCAAGGTTTCACGGTGTCCAACCTGGCCACTCTGGGCGGTATTGCTGGTATTAGTATGGTCAGGTTTTGGCGCTGGAGTGGTCTGTTTGAGCTTATATCTTAACCGGCCGGTACAGCTTTGCCTGATTAAGCGTTTGACCGGTTTTGCATGCCCGACGTGTGGCTTTACGCGAGGGGCGTTGTCCTTACTGCACGGGCAGATTTATCATGCATGGGGGTATAATCCCCTGTTATTTTCGGTGCTGGCCTTATTTTTTATTGCTACTGCTGTTAGAGTTTTTTTTGCCCGCAGTGTGCGAATTAGCCTGACAAGCACCGAACGCGTAATTGCCTGGATTTTGGTTGTAACGCTGTTTTTTTTCAACTGGGTATATGTTATTTTCTATGTAGGTTAAGATTTATGTATGGCTGATAAAAACAGAAATACTTGGCTTGCAAAAATAAAAAGAACCTTAACTGCAGTACTCCCTGTTTCTGAAAAGCGTAAAGGTCAATGCAATCATTGCGGAGCGTGCTGTAAACTTCCTAATGTTTGTCCATTCCTTAAGTACAAGCCGGATGGTAAATCTTCCTGTTCTATTTACCCGATTCGACCGGTAAACTGCAGAAAATATCCACGGACGAAATCGGAATTGATTACTGAAGATACGTGTGGTTATGAATTTGAGTGAATTCTGCTTTTTATATTAGGTCTTGTAAAGACAAACATACTGCCGAATATGAACAATATAACCGTAGCAGGTTCCGGTATCACTTCATTGCCGTTAGGATACACAGGCTTGACTACTTGCGTTTTCTTTCCTCCTGAACTGCTGCTTATGCTGCCTGCCTGGCCATAGCTTACGGCATTGGTCATCAGACTGCCGCCGGCAATACCGCCGCCTCCCCCGCCGCTGCTGGTGGCTTGGCTTTCTTCTGCTCCAAGTGTACCAAACTCTGCCTTCTCGAATATCGCGACAATAATCTTTGGTTTATCGAGATAAACCAAAGTGCTGGTTGCGGCCGGCTCGATAACGTCGCCCAGCCAGTAAACGAATTGATAGCCCGGTTTTGGGACTGCTGTCAGGCTAATCTCTGAATTTTGCTCGAAGTGATAAACACCTGCCGTGGGAGTGATAGCGCCGCCTTTGTTTGGTGTTTGCTGAAGCAGAAGTGCAACATTAGGATTTTGGCAGTAAGCGGGCGCGAACGACCAGCCCACAATGATTATGAGAGCTGATACGTATATCCTCCATCCGACGAACGGTGGACTACACATTTTCATCACGCTCGCTCCTCCCCCCGATACAATTTAATTACATCCTTAAACTTGCAGCCAGCCACTGTATAAACTATGGCTGTAGATTCCGATGCTATTATTTAACCAAATTAACACCTAAAAGTCAAGTTTTTTCTCCAGTTTACGGCAGGTACAATCAAAACCGCTTGTTGGAACCGGGCTATTATGGTTTTTGAGCATTCTTATAGGACTTTGTGGATAGGTTATTTGTAGAATTTTCCAGGAATTTTTTTAAAAATTCTCCTTATAAAATAGAGATATTTTCTGTTTTCAAAATATACGCCCGATAATGTGATGGTTTTTTGCTTAAAGTAGGGCCGGTTTAAGGGGCGGCCCTAACTGTTTTTATCAGGTGATTATTTGTGTTTATTATCGGTCTTTGCGTACAAATCGGCTGATGTTGCGAACCGCCTGTCGCAAGCGCTGCTCATTTTCCACCAGAGCAATACGCATATAATCTTCGCCCCCTTCACCAAACGCCCTGCCCGGAGCGATTGCAACCTCAGCGCCGTCCATCAGGTCTAATGCGAAATCAATACTGCCTTTGCCTTTTGAATGTTCCTGAGGCACTTTTGCCCATACGAACATAGAAGCGCGAGGTTTTTCCACCTCCCAGCTTATTCTTTGAAGGCCGTCGCAAACCACATCTCTTCGTGATTGGTACTTCTGATTTTGGGCTATGATATCCTCATCGCAGTTCCGCAGCGCGATAATGCCGGCTATTTGTATCGCCTGGAATATACCATAATCGTAATATCCCTTTATCGTGGCAAGATAATCGAGCATATCTTTATTGCCCGCCGCGAAGCCCATGCGAAAACCCGCCATATTATACGGCTTGCTCATCGTAATAAATTCAACGCCGATGTCCTTAGCACCTTTAACCGAAAGGAAACTTGGTGCTTTATAGCCGTCAAAACAGGTTTCGCCATAAGCAAAGTCGTGAATAACCGCTACGCCGAACCTCTTTGCTAATTCGACGACCGGCTCGAAGAAGCCCTCATCGACAGTCATAGCAGTCGGGTTGTGCGGGTAGTTGAGAATCAGCAGCTTTGGTCTTGGATACATGTTTTCGATGACCATTGTAACGTTTTTGATGAATTTTTCATCGTTACCCAGGGGCACAGATACAACGTTTGCTCCTGCCAGCGCTACTGCGTAATTATGTATCGGAAAGGCCGGGTCAGGGACGATGGCCGTATCTCCCGGGCCCATCATCGCCAGGCACAAATGGCTGAAACCTTCCTTTGAGCCGATACAAGCTAAGACCTCCGTTTCCGGGTCGAGTTGTACGTTCCATTTGCGTTCGTATTTTTTTGCTATTTCCTTTCGCAGGTTTTTAATGCCTTTTGATGCACTGTATCGGTGGTTACGAGGGTCCTGGGCCGCTTCGCAAAGCTTATCAATCGCAATCTTCGGGGCCGGGTCTGAGGGGTTGCCCATCCCCAGATCGATAATGTCCACACCCTCCTGTCGTTTGGCAAGTTTCAAAGCGTTGAGCCTTCCGAATAAATAAGGTGGTAAACGTTTTATTCTTTGGGCAGGCTCGATTTTCCTGTCGGTAATCCGCCTGTGCTGGTTGTCTGTCTTCGGTTCAGTCATAGTCTCTTCCCGCGAATTAATATTAATTTTCTTTCATACAATCGACCAGCCTACACCGAATGGATAAATTTTCAAACGATTTTATGCTCTGTTCCATATTTTTTATAATTGGCTTTGATTGGGTTTGTTTTCACTAAATGTCCGATTGTGTATATTTTCATAAGCCATTTTTGAAAAGATTCTTACATTCATTTTAGCTTTTCTGAAATTGGGTTTGTTTTGCATAAAAAGGCTGATTTGTCGAAGATTCTCGACTGATGTAGAGGTGCCGAAGACAGATGGCAGAAGACAGAATACAGACGATAGACAAGGTACAGAGGCACAAAGTTGTTGCTCGTGGATGGTGGAA
Source organism: uncultured Pirellulales bacterium (assembly GCA_964546095.1). Taxonomy (GTDB): domain Bacteria; phylum Planctomycetota; class Phycisphaerae; order Sedimentisphaerales; family Anaerobacaceae; genus NIOZ-UU13. The sequence goes on along the minus strand of CAZJIR010000083.1, from coordinate 131 downwards.
CGCGATTAATAATAGTGAGAACGGGCAAAATATTATCGGACGTTGCGGGCGTGTGGAGTGGAGATTAGATAGGGTATATACTGGCCCCCTGAAAGGGTGAGACACCTGATAGGGTATGGATTATAATCAAC
>CAZJIR010000082.1:0-9058 GCA_964546095.1 uncultured Pirellulales bacterium | reverse complement strand
GCCCCGGAACATTCTCCAAAGGTATAATTCCGTGAGGAATTATATCTACCCGGTCTTCACAAACCCCCCAGTGGTCGACCAATTGTCTTTTGCCGGCCTCGTAGTGAACTATTAAGCGATGAGGGATTTGAAGGCTCCGTTTTACAAATGAAGCTCTGCTTACAAAACGTTCATAGTGGGACTTAATATCGTGGACGGTAAGCACCACAGGCAAATGTTTTACTAAAGATTTCAAAAAGAACTGGTCGAGCAGCGGAGTACCCACGCCTTGAAAGTGAACCACGTCGAAATTTCCACGAATGGCAAACCGGTTCCTTTTAAAGCTGTTTCTCATGCTTCGCTGGAATCTGTCCGCCGCCCAGCGCAATTGCGACCATTGTTGTTTGGTGTCTGTAAACTCCAACAAGCGTTTTTCAACTTTGTACGGTCTCGGCAAGTCCGCCCACAACGGGTTGGTCAGCGTCGTTACATCCGCACCAGCCCGGCTCAAAACGCAGGATAAGGCATCGGTGTACGCGTATAAGCCGCCCTTGCTCGCACCTGCCGCCATTAATACGCGCATTTTGAAATCTTCCTTTCTTGCCTTAGCTGATGATTGTGCATATTTAATCTGAGGTTGTTTAAGTTGAAAGAAGTTTTTATTGAGAAAGGTTATATGTTACTCACTAATGATTATCAAGCTATGCGTAAGTAAGTTCAGTATATTCTTTGCTTTCCTCAAAGATCCGTTCTTCTTGGTTGAAACTAATATAGATGTCCTGCCAGTTAGCCACTATAGCGGCGAAGCATATCAATAACGGTGCTGCGCGTGGGTTCGAAAATATGGGATGGAAGAATCCATCGGCGCTTAGAGCTATCATCAATAAAAAGCACGTTGCTCCGTAATATCGTATATATGGTATATCGCTCCTGGATAAAGTAAAGCTTCGTATAAGCATAGTAAAGAACAAAATTAGCACGGTTATTAATCCAATCAAGCCGCATCTGTCCAGCCAGCCCAGATACTCCGAATGGTAAAAACCGACCATTGGGTCTTTTCCCGCCGGTGCCGGATGCAATGCCCCGATGCCTCTGCCGGTTAATATAAAATATGGCTCTTGTTTGTAGCTGTTGAGGATTATTTGATTTTCCATCGCTCTCCATGTGCCTTTCTGGAAGGGCCTTGGTATTTCTACCTTGCCGGTCCTTGTTGTACCGGCTCGGAATCTTTCCAGAAAATCGTAGCCTGTTGTTAATGCTGCCCCAACTACTGCAAGACCGACAATCCCGAACGCAATCAGTGTCCTGGCCCTGCCCTTTACGAACAACAGCGATGATATTGCAAGCACCCCCATTGCCCCGTATGTAGATCTTGTCTCGCTCAGCACTACGCCGCTTATGCCGACCAGCAGAAGAAATATAGATACCGGCCAAAAGCCGATTTTACTTACCAGCCTGCCTATTGCGATACTCACCAGCGAAAGATAGAGCAACGGAACAAGAGAATAAGTACCCCTCTCACCTCCCAACTGGGTGGGGACATCGATTTCAGCGGCCCTGGGGGTATATATACCAAATCTGATGAAAAGGTGTACAACGAACATCATAAGCAGAAGGAAAACCGAGAATTTTAAAAATCCATTCACGCGGGAATAGTTTGTAAAGTACCTGATTGAGAATATCATGGCGGCAACAAAATGCGTAACCCTCGAATGTGTAAAAGCTGTTTGGGTATTCATCAGCAGACCTTGTATCAGTGCAAGAGCGGTTACAAACGCTATCACAATGAAGCATTTTCCAATAATGCCTGCACTGTATTGCCGCTCCCGTGGTACAAAAATCGCCGCCGCAAGTGTCAGCCACGCTAAGATGTCGGGCGGCGTCCACGTTCGGGGCATACCAAGATTGCCGGCTGAAAATATATAACCTGCGAAGATATTGCTGAAAGTAACCGATACCAGGAATGTGTAGAACACCCACTTCGGTCTTATGAACACAAGCGGCACGCAAATTACTATTGCAATTAAACACAATACTGCAATAAAGGTTGCCATCAGGTTATCCTTAAATAATGCTCCTCGAAATTACTTACTAAAGCTTAAGAAGAAAGCCTGTTGTTACATATCGGAAATTAAAGTCTGTGGTTGCAGGTTAAAAAATATAGAATTTCAGGTATTTTCGTTTAATATTCGATTTTTGTGCTTACCCCCGGACCCGCTTAAGCATCTCAGCAAAATTTTCTTTTACCTGCGTGCACATTTTGTGGCCTGTCTCTTCAATCTTATTGCTGATAACATCCGGTTTTTTGTTAATTTCATCGAAGAGTTCTATCAGTTTATCTGCTTTGAGCTGTGCATCGGTAATGCAATACTTTTCGAGCCCAAACTGGGCCATAAAATCTTCGGTCTTTTTATGATATGCGATAGCCAATAGCGGTGTTGCAGCTACCAGCGAAAAGATTTGCGAATGCGTTTTATGCCCCACAAAAATTCTGCACTGCGCCACGGCATTAATATGTTCGGATGTTCCAGGGAAGCCTTCCATGATTTCACAATTCTCTTTTTTATCCACGTTGTCTATCACGGCCTCGATACAGGCCCGGTCTGTGCCCTGTAATTCCATCGGGAAAAATCGCACCCTGAGTCCGGCCTCTATGGCGTGGTTAATCAATGATGCAAAATAGAGTGGATGATTTTTATGTTCGTCGAGCTGGTTGGCTCGTGTGTGTATGTAAACTGCCACTCCCATCACAGGCTGTCGTTCACTTGGCTTTATTCTTGAGTTGACAATATCACATAAACCCAAGACAGATTCATGTGTATTTGACACTTTCTCCGGGGAAACGCCCAGTTGTTTAATCTGTTCTGTTGAATCCTCATCACGGATAAATATTTGGCTGGCGCCGGAAAGTATCTTTTGTACCGTTAGCTTGTTCTTCAGCGATGTGAAGTTAAATGGCCCGATAGATTGCGACCAGAGTATCAGTGGTTTTCCCAAAAGCAAAACCGCCGCCATATCGAATATTTGTGGAGTAACCGCATCAGGCACAAACATAGTCGTTACGTGATGACCTCCCGTGCTGATAACTACATCAGCCTGCTCGACTGCCTCTACGAATTGTTTATTTATAAGCAGGCGAAGATACCACGGGTGTTTACTTGCAATCAGGGCATTACGTATTAATGGGAAACAAACATGCCGCCTCAGCATTACCTTCCATAATCTATGAATAACTTTGCGAATAAAACCAACATCTTTTTTTCTTGAGTTGTCCCATCCCCATGGGATTACACGCACCGAAACATCCTGCCTCGCAGTTCGCCTCGCTGAGTCGAAGCGGGCAAGGCGGGCAGGAAAGTCGGTCCTGTTCTCCCAGTATTCAGGATTACTTGCCGATACCGTAACGTTGTCGATACCGTTGCGTGCAAGTTCTCTAAGCACGAAAAACAGAACGGCCCTGTCGCCTTTGTTTGTGGAACATTGATTGATTACGAGAACTTTCATATTGGATTTACTTAAGCCGCCTTAAATCTTTTTTTCACGACCGCAACAAAATCAACAGTCTCTTTACGCAGGGAAATTGTCGTGAAACTTACCGTTAAGATGATGATGGACAGCGCAAACATCGCTAGCCAGTGAATGGTGAATCTTTGCAGGGCGTTGCTTATAATCCAGATTGCTGCAATTGAAACAAGACTTGCCGACAAAGGTTGGTACAGGCTTTCTTTCGAATATTCATAAGGACTTATACCCAATTTGCGCAGGCCGTATAATGGAAGCCAGATTCCCGTCTTTACTAAAAGTACCACCGTGAGCGCCAAAGCAGGTGCCATCGGAACACTGACGAGTTTCTCAGTAATAAAGATTAATGCCAGCAAAATAGCAATTAGCGCTGATGTAATAGATGCTATAGTGAGCCCTCGCAGATGTCCCATACCAACTAATGCAGGTAACCATATCTCGAACAGCCCGCCAAAAAGCACCGAAATCATCAATACCTGCATAACTCGTACCGTTATTTCTGGGATGCCGTCCGGGAGCCAGATTAAAAGGATTTTTTCAGTAAAGATAAGCAGTAAAATAACTATGGCACATGCCAGAACGGAGCTTATGCGAGTGCCTTTTTTAATGACTGTTTTTATTGCCTCGACTCGGCCTTTTGCCCAGAGGTCCGACACGGCTGGCAAAAAAACCACCTGTGTCGCCGCCAGAAAGCTTCGTATAAAGCTCGGAATCCTCTGGGCGATATCGTAGACTGCAACGTTTACATCGGTACCAAACCACCCGATTAGTAACGCCATTGTGCTGTACATGAAAATCGAGCTGCCCGAACGTGCGAGTGAGTGGGATGTATATTGCCACAGCTCCCGGAGGCTGTTTTTATTAATTGTTCGTATTTCAATGCTCAGTCCGACAATTGACTTTCGTGCGGTAAAAAACATTAATACTGCCGATATTGCCGCCGTAATACCGAGCGCCGACTGAAAAGCGATGATATTTTTCCAGGCAACAAGTAATCCGATGGTCAGAACCGCTCGAAGCAGATTGGAAATAATTACAACGATATTATAGCGTGTATAGTACTGATAACCCTGTAACGTCCCGCTGAACGTTGCCTCGAGCATCTTAAATGCTAATGTGACTCCGACAAGTATGCATGTAATCCTTGCATCACGGGCAAATTCGTCGGTAATGGCCGAAAATATATTTGGAATTACATAGGACAGCAGCGTCGCGGCTATAACAGTCAAAACCGCAAGTCCGGCCATTATGATAAATGATGCCGACACAAAACGATTCACCTGTTTTATATCGTTGCGATAAAAAGCCGCAAGGCGATTTATCGCCAGGACAAATGCTCTTTCGAGAATCATCGGGTAGCGCAATCCCGTAGCCAGCAGTGCCCAGACTCCATAGGCTCTTGGGCCGACTTCGCGATATATAACCCGAACCAGTACAAGGCCTACTACTGCTAACACTAACATGCTTGCCCAGTTCGAGCCGGCGTTCATAATTATTCGTTTTCGTAACGACATAGATTTTTTTGGGAATGTTCTGTTACAGCTAATTGTCCTGACTTGTTAATTTCAGCAAAGTGTCCGACAGGATTTCTCTGGCCTCATACACAATTTTACTGTCATCCTGTTTACTCAAAACTCGATTGACCTGGCTATTGAGGATTTCCTGTGCCTTATTGGCGGTTGCAGGGTCTTTTAATCTTGATTTATTAATCGCCTGTTGTAATTCATAGAGATATTGGTAATCCTCAACTCCCTCCCGCCACGCTTCCCAGCGCCGTGAAGGGACTATATCCTCGCCGAGTTCTTTTACAGGACTTTCAAGGCTGCCATAAACAACGCCGGAAAACCCCATCGGCCTTTGGGTATCATCCCAGGGAACAGCACCGGCCTTAAAATTGAGTCCATAATAATAAATCCAGAAACCTGCACCGGTTTGCCCTCGCTTAAAAGCACGCCACGGCATCAAACGATAATATGAGTAAGGCTCTTTGGCTTTCATTGGCTCAAGACATTCGTAAGTCCACACTTCTTTTCCGAAGCCTTTTATCTGTTTCAGCCATTCAGGATGCCGCTCACAGTGACTGTCCTGAAGGCACCATATATCGATAAGCTCTCGAAATTGGACAAATTCTTTCGGCCCCTTGCTGAAGGAATTGGCATAGATTCTTACTTGTGGGTCTGTGTCTTTAATTAGTCTGGCCAGTTCGTAAAATTCATTGCACAGGCTCTCGTCGAATGGATAAAGTGCGAACCTGTCATAACCTGCGCCGGCGTCTTTGAGATGCTTTACCAGCTCTTTCAGCCATGATGTAAAAACAGTTTTCCATTCCGGAGTCATCCATTGAACCTCTCCGAATCGGCTGTGGTCTTTTTTACTGCTGTTGAAGTCGAGGGCGAGCAGGTATGTCTTGGCGTAGTTATGGCCACGAAGGGTATTGTCTAAATTTGTATAATCCGGTTTCCTGATAACGCCGGGTCTGTCCGAGGTAAATCGCAGAAACGGCAGGTTTTGTGGAGGAACAACGAAAACGTTAATGTGATGACTATAGAGGTCTCTGGCCATCTCGGAATCGGACGCAACATGATAATACGCCCAATTGCACGTATTGAGCGCAAAATTCCGGGTGAGTTTGTGCTTTTTTACTTCTAAAGTAATTGGCATACTCTCTATCGGCAGAGTTTCGCCCATTTCAGTCTTTGCCAAAATCCCAATGCGGCCCTTATAGCTACCGGCCGTAAGGGTCGGATTAAACACAGTCAGCCATATTTGTGTTTGTTCACCCGGCTGCAAAACAAATGGACGATCACCCTGTAAGACAAGGGCGTCCGCTATTGAACCAATACCGCTGCCTTTGACATATATCGCTCTTCTGATTGTGAACGTCTTGTTGCTGTCCACTTGTTCACCGGCGGAGTTGAGTAACGGCGAAATAGAGACGGCCATTGTCATCGCCTCATCGGAGCAGTTTATAATATTAAATGCGGCCGATTCATATTCGTTCTGCCACATCCGGATGTTTATGCTTCCGGCTCGCCTCGCTGAGTTGAAGCGGGTGCTTTTGTGAAGCGGCATCTCTTTCTCAAATACAATCTCCATCGGCTCTGCAGGCAGGCACACATACGGCTTTTCATACACCGCCTTGTATATTCCGGCTTGAACTTTTCCAAACCGGTTTTTAATAGTCATCAGCTCCTTGGTTGAATGTATTGTGTTCGTAGGTGTATTTGTCTTCCTTGCCAGGTCCTCAAGCTCAGCAAGGTATTCCTCACTAAGTCTGTTGGATAGCACCGGGCGGTTCTCTTTGATGTTTTTGAGTATGGTGGTAGTGTTTTCACCCAGTTGCAGGTAATCTTCAATTCTCTTTAATAATGTTTTAGAGGAGCTAAATGTCTTAAGATTTTTTCGAAGTTCAATACTGTCTCCGGCCGAAAGTGGTTCACCCAGTACCTCCACTTCGTCAAGAAATACATAGCGTTTAGTGGGCATGATGAGAAGTTTAACGTATCGACCTGAGGCATTGATATTTTCGATGTTCATCGTACGTGGAACACCACGGAAACCTGTGCTTCGGATATCGGTCAAATATTTATCACTGACCAGTCCGCCAAATCGGAATGTTCGATTGTCATCGCTTAGCAATACGGCTATATATTCCGGAAATTCTACGTCCGCGAAACCTCCCCCGATTGTGCGAATCCGTATCTCATAGATGACCGAATTTTCACCGAGGTCTATTATAATTTCCACGGCTGGCTCTGCCTTCTGCCAGCCGACAGTGCTCTTATTTGTCCATTTACTGCCGTATGTCCTTCCGTCGGTAAGTTGATTTACATCGGACTTGTCTGTACATAAATAATAGTTGGGCTTCGGAGAGTATGTATAACTCTTATGTCGCGCAAGATTAACTCTTGCCTCAGTCAGGCTCGACTGGGACGCGAAACAGAGTAACATAAGGAAAAAGCATTGCCCTAAGATACTATGTTCCTCCTGCCCTAACATATGCCCTATTCCTCATATTCGTAAATTCTAAATAAATTCAAATATCTAAAATCGAATGACAGAAACAAATGGTTTCGAACATTTGAATCCCGCCCGTCGAAGACGGGACGGGGTGAAAATTTAAATCCCTCGGCTTCGCTCGGTACAGGCTTCGATATTGTTTAGGATTTAGATTTTAGGATTTAGGATTTATCGTTCCTTGCAATCGCCTGGCAACAGTACACCGCGGCTTATTCCTGCCAGGCCCCAATATCTGTATAACCACCATTAGGAGTCGGCTTGCCCGCATTCAAGCAGGGTGACATTGGCCCGAGTCTGAAATCCCCATTAGCTATATCGACAAATTGTGGGTCAGCTTCGATACTGTGCGCATCGTTGTCTGGGAAGATTTTTGACCACGATGACCACTTCATCTGGAAATCACTTAAATTGTCCTGACCCACCTCACCCAGGTTGGAAAAAGCCCGCATTCCTTTCTGATAGCAATTATAATCTATGTAATCTTCACCGCACCGTGGATTGAAATCAAAAGTAATTGTGTAATGGGCTTGGGAACTGTCAAAAATATTGTTCAGGACTATATTGTGTTCACTGAACCGAACTATATGCACTGTTGTTCCATTGCTGGGCGTTTCAATGACAGCAGTTGAATCGGCATTTGTCCAGTTATTTACGGTTACTGTGTTACCATCCATGGATTCAACAATGCCCCAATAAGTTGGATTGTTGCCGCCCGCCAACGCCAGCATACCAGCCGCTACATTGCTCTGGTTACCGCCCCAAGCGTTTTCACCAGTATCCGTAACAGTTGTGGTTGTGAATATGGTATTTACGGTCGAATCGGCAAAATGTATTCGACCAAACATAATAGACCTGCCATTGGCATGGCCATCAACAGACGCTATTGAGTTGTGCCGGATGTTGGCATAACCACCACCCCACATGTTTATACCATCAGTGCACGTTATTGTATTATCCGTAATGAAGCTGTATTGAGCATAGTTGTTGATGCCACCTTGAAAACCTGTAATCTGATTACCGAAACAGGATGCTCCTTGGACATTTGAGCCGAGATAGATTCCAGTGCCGTAATAACCAACTCTGTCGTTAATGATTGTATTATCGGCAATTACGGGCGCATGAAATACATTTGTCCAGCTTGCTTCTACTGTGCCAAGACGAATACCCCTGAATAGGCCTCCATCAGTTTTAGTGTAGGCAATAGTATTGCCGGTAATCCGTATCGCGCCTATGTCTGCATCAGGTATCTGGATTGCATATTCGGGTGATGGACCTGCTGTTTGGCTGTGAACAAACGTATTGTTCTGGATAATAAGCTTACCGATTTTTGAAACACGTTTTGGGTAAAATCCATTCGTCTTGCTATATATGGTGCTATTTTTGAGGACGAAGTTACTGCATTCATTCCAGAGGTCAAAAAATATACAATCACTGCTGCTGATGTCATTAATCAAAGTGCAATCATCGAAATAAATCAGAGCAAAATCATTAAAGACCATAGGGTAAAGATTAGAAGTGTTATGATAAATACAGCGGG
>CAZJIR010000081.1:0-9068 GCA_964546095.1 uncultured Pirellulales bacterium | reverse complement strand
TACGCCACACGGCATTGTTCAGTTACTTGTTCGCAGCGGTGTAACTATCGAAGGAGCCGAGGTTGTAATCGTCGGAAGAAGCAATATAGTCGGCAAACCCATTGCGAATATGCTTATACAGAAAAAACCCAATGCAAACGCCACTGTAACCGTCTGCCATACACGCACTAAAGACCTCTCATCACACACAAAACGTGCGGATATTGTAATTGCCGCCGCCGGTAGGCCAAATACCGTTACAGCGGATATGGTAAAAGATGGAGTTGTGGTAATCGACGTAGGTGTCAACCGTGTTGAGGATGCCACCAGGAAGAAAGGCTATCGCCTTGTCGGCGATGTGGATTTTGAGGCCGTTAAGGAAAAAGCCTCACTTATTACCCCCGTCCCTGGTGGTGTAGGGCCGATGACAATAACTATGCTGCTTTATAACACAGTGGAATCAGCTAAAAGAGCCGCGGGTCTTGAGGTTTAATTATGATAGTCGCAGAACGTAAACCAATCGAAGAAATAAAAGGCTTTCTTACAGGCCATAAACGTGTGCTCATTTTAGGCTGCGGCACCTGTGTAACTGTCTGCCTGGCTGGCGGTGAGAGAGAAGTCGCTACCCTTGCTTCTATTCTGAGACTTTCAAAAAAATTCGACGAAGTTATAGAAGACACCATCGAAAGACAGTGTGATGCAGAGTTTTTCAAATCGATAAAAGACACCGCAGCTTCCTGCGATGCAATACTGTCGATGGCCTGTGGAGTTGGTGTCCAGATGGTTGCGAATATTTTTAAAGATATGCCTGTTTATCCCGCTTTAAATACGATGTTTTGCGGCACTAACGACGGCGCCGGCCAATGGTCGGAAAACTGCCTGGCCTGTGGAGATTGTAAGCTCGGTATCTTCGGCGGTATCTGCCCTGTAACAAGATGTTCAAAATCACTTATGAACGGCCCTTGTGGCGGCTCCGTGGATGGTAAATGCGAAGTAGACCCTGAAAATATCGACTGCGGCTGGCAGTTGATTTACGACCGGCTCAAAACATTAAATAAACTGGACGTGTTAGTTGAAAATTCCCTACCTAGAGACTTCAGCCGAACTCACGATGGCGGGCCAAGAAAGTTATCAAGAGAAGACGTAGCGCAATTATAGTTATTAAAAAATTGAAACTCAAAAAAATATGAAATCCGGTAGCAATCTGGAAAAAGTATTAGAAGCAGGTGAGTTTGCGGTAACCGCCGAACTTGGTCCACCGAAAAGCGCCGACCTCGACCTTATCAAAAAGAAGGCCGAGTTGCTGGCCGGCTGCGTGGACGCCGTTAACATAACGGACAATCAAACTGCAATCGTACGGGTATCAAGCATCGCTACCGGCAAACTGATTCTCGACCTCGGCCTTGAGCCAATCATACAAACTACCTGCAGGGACAGAAATCGCCTCTCCATTCAGTCTGACATTTTGGGCGCATATCTCTTGGGCATTCGCAACATCCTCTGTCTGACCGGCGACCATCAATGTTTTGGCAATCACCCCACAGCAAAACATGTTTTTGACCTTGATTCGATACAGTTAATCCAGATGGTCAAAAATATGCGCGACGAACAAGTTTTTGCCTGTGGCGAGGAAATCAAGAATTCAAAAAAAGCAGATATAAAGGAACCTCGAATGTTCATCGGTGCAGCAGCCAATCCTTTTGCGGACCCGTTTGAGTTCCGCGTCATCCGTCTTCAGAAGAAGATTAACGCCGGGACCGACTTTATCCAAACCCAGTGCATCTACGATATGGACCGCTTTCGCGAGTGGATGACACAGGTCTGTGACCGCGGCCTGCACAAAAAGTGTAAAATCTTAGCCGGCGTAACCCCGTTGAAATCCGTGGGAATGGCAAAATATATGCGCGACCAAGTTGCAGGTGTAACTGTGCCAAACTATTATATCGAACGATTGGCCAAGGCTGACGACCCAAAAGCTGAGGGAATTGAAATCGTAACCGAACAGATTCAGCAGCTCCGCGAGATTGAAGGTGTGGCCGGCGTCCACATAATGGCAATCGAATGGGAACAGAAAGTATCCGAAATCGTACAAAAGGCGGGACTGCGAAGTTGACAGTTGAAATCTAAAATCGAAAATTGGAAATGGAAAATGGAAGCCATTGAAAGCAAAAATCTTGACCCCCAGTTCAAATACGATGTAGCCGCCCACCCCGGCGGAGAAAATATAAAGCTCTGTTTCGCCTGTGGCACATGCACAGCAGGTTGTCCGGTCTCAGCCGTGGATCCTGAGTTTGACCCTCGCAAAATTATCCGCCAGGTACTGCTTGGGATGCGCAAAGAAGTGCTTTCCTCTCCGATAATCTGGCGGTGTGCTCAGTGCTATTCCTGCACGGCCAAATGTCCACAGAATGTCAACTTCAGAGACGTAATAAGAGCGCTGCGTGAAATGGCGGTGGCCGAAGGTTATGTCGACGCTGATTTGCCCCAGCAAGTCGAGCAGTTAGACGAATTCTCGCAGAAAATCAGACGAGACCTGGTGAACCTTCTTGTAACTAATCGTGACAAATTCGGAGAAATAAAAAATAAAGTAGAACAAGATACAAATGCTTGATACCCCAGGCGGATATGAAAAATGACCGCATTAACAAAAAATAAACGTGCTGATACTAAAAGTAAGAAGAAACACACAAAAACTCCGGAAAAAGTCGGAGCTGTGCTCGTAATCGGCGGTGGAATCGCCGGTATTCAGGCAGCACTTGACTTGGCAGAATCCGGCCAGAAGGTTTACCTGCTTGAAAGCTCACCGGCAATCGGCGGCGCTATGGCCAGGCTCGATAAAACCTTCCCAACCAATGACTGTTCCACCTGCATTCTGTCACCCAAGCTGGTCGAAGCCGGACGTCATCTTAACATTGAGCTTATAACATACGCCGACCTTGAAAGCGTCCAGGGTCAACCCGGAAACTTTACCGTTAAAATCAAAAAAAGACCCCGCTACGTTGACCCTGAAAAGTGTACCGGCTGTGGACTATGCGCCAAGGTGGACGTCCCAAATCCCAAAGAACTCGTCGAACACAAAGGTGAGCTATGGATTAAACGTATCACCATCGACGAAGTCAAATGTGTCCAGTGTGGTGATTGTGTACGCGCATGCGAAAAGGAAAACGCCGAAGCGCCTGCTATGAGCAGTATTTACGCCGAGCAAACTCAACCTGGTGCCGTAGAAACTGAATCTCGGAAGAAATCTGTTGCCGCCGAATTAGAAAAAGTACGCGAAATGAGCGAAAAGCAGCGGCATGACTATTGGTGGCATCAAATGAACAAATGCATTAAATGCTACGGCTGTCGAGATGTATGCCCAATATTCGTTGACGCTGAGTGTAAGCTGGAAGAATGGGCGATACCGGGCGATTTACCACCGGCACCATTATATCATATTGCCCGTGCCTATCATATTGCCCACAGATGCACGCATTGCGGCTTTTGTGAACGTACCTGTCCGAGCAATTTACCGTTAAGGATTCTTTGCGACCTCATACGCCACGAAGACCCACAGGAACTTTTCACTTATATTCCACACGCCTCCAAGGAGCACAAAGAAAAGATTCTTGCAGCTTTTCCGGGCCGCAAAGAGAGGGGGTGGAGTTATGACTGATGATTTTGTCCTGACCACCTGCCCGTATTGCGGATGTGGCTGTAACTTCTACCTTGCAGTTATCAATGGTAATGTCGTTGATGTTGTGCCATGTTTTACCGACAGAATCAGCCAGGGCAAATTGTGCATTAAGGGGCGACGCGCTCACGAGTTCATCGACAGCGAGCACCGCCTCACTAAACCTCTAATCCGAAGGAACGGCCAGTTCAAAGAAGCAACCTGGGATGAAGCCCTGGATTTTATCGCCAAGGGATTATCCGATATAAAGTCCGAATCAGGACCAGATGCCATCGGACTACTATCCTCGGCCAAGTGCACAAACGAAGAAAATTATTTAATGATGAAGCTTGCGAGAGCCGTGATTGGCACTAATAATGTCGACCATTGTGCCAGGTTATGTCACGCATCTACTGTTGTAGGCCTGGTTGCAGCTTTTGGCAGCGGGGCAATGACAAATTCGATTCCCGAAGTTGCCGAAGCCAATTGCATTTTGATTACGGGCAGTAATACAATCGAGCAGCACCCTCTGATAGGCACACGTGTACTCGAGGCGAAGGAAAATGGCGCCACACTAATTGTAATTGATCCTCGCGAAACACCACTTTCCGATAAGGCTGACTTCTTCCTCCGGCAAAAACCCGGTACGGATGTAGCATGGCTCAATGGCTTTATTAATATCATCATCAATCAAAACCTGCACGATGAAGCATTCATTAAAGAACGAACAGAAGGATTCGAAGACCTTAAAAAGACCGTTGCCGAATACACTCCTCAAAAAGTAGAGCAGATTACCGGCATTGATGCCGAGCTATTAACCCAGGCGGCAACTGCATACGCCAGGGCCGATGCCGCAATGATTTTATATTCGATGGGTATCACACAGCATAGTACCGGAACTGCCAACGTTAAATCCATTGCTAATCTTGCCATGTTAACTGGTAATGTTGGCAAGGCACATAGCGGAGTTAATCCCCTGCGTGGCCAGAATAATGTACAGGGCGCCTGTGATATGGGCGCTCTTCCCAATGTATACTCGGGCTATCAAAAAGTAGCCGACCCTGAGATTCGCCAAAAATTCGAAAAGGCCTGGGGCACATCTCTTCCGGAAAATCCCGGCTTAACAGTCGTCGAGATAATGAACGCGGCAGAAAAAGGTCAGATTCGTGCCCTTTATATTATGGGTGAAAACCCGATGCTCTCCGACCCGGACATCCAACACGTCCGCAGAGCGCTTGAGAAACTTGAACTTCTGATTGTGCAGGATATTTTCCTGACAGAAACAGCCCTGTTAGCTGACGTGGTCCTGCCGGGTGCTTCTTTCGCAGAAAAAGAAGGAACATTTACCAACACCGACCGTAGCGTATTGCGTGTACGAAAGGCAATTGAGTCGGTGGGCGAGTCACTGCCCGATTGGCGTATAATCTGCGGTCTGGCACAATGCTTTGACGGTGATAGCTTTGCTTATGATAGCGCCGAACAGATTATGGATGAAATTGCCAGTATAACCCCATCCTATGGCGGGATAAGTTTTCAACGTCTCGACCAGGGCGAAATGCTCGCCTGGCCATGCCCATCGGCAGACAGTCCCGGCACCACATTTTTACACAAGGATAAATTTGCCCGCGGACTTGGCCATTTCCACAGTATCGAATATAAACCAACTGCCGAGGAAACAGACCAGCAATACCCCCTTATACTTACCACCGGCCGAACTATGTTCCATTATCACACCGGCACAATGACTCGAAAAACAGCATTACTAAACTATGAAGTTCCTACAGGCTACATGGAGCTAAATCCGGTAGATGCAGATAAATTACAAATTGTTAATGGTGAAAAAGTAAATGTCAACTCAAGACGAGGGCACATCGAGATTGGCGCAAAAGTTACAAAAAGAGTTCCGGAAGGAACCGTTTTTATTCCTTTCCATTTTGCCGAGTGTGCGGCCAACATGTTAACTAATCCCGTCTTAGACCCAGAGGCAAAAATACCGGTATTGAAGGTTTGTGCCGTTAATGTAACTAAGAAAACTAAAGATGAATACAAATAATACACATATACCCAGCCAGGCAGCCCAGCTATTAGATAATGGTTATGACGGTGTTGTCGGCTTAAAAAACCGATGGGGCCACATAGGACCATACGTTTTTACAAAGAAAGACGAGCTTAATCAGGCAGTTACTGAACCCCGACACCCAATGGCTATGCTCGTACGTAATCTGCTTAAGGCAGAACCGGGTAAAAAATTCGGCGTTATAGCACGTGGCTGTGATATACGCGCAATAAAAGAGTTGATTGAAGATAAACTTATAAACCCCGAATCCATTGCCTTTATTGGTATTGCCTGCAGTGAAGAACAAGCAGCAGAATGTAACTGCGAGAAACCGATTTACGAACTGACCAAATGTACAGGCTGCTGGGAGTGCGTCGAGAAATGCCCCGAAAAAGCCATCGAGATAAGCAGTTGCTGTCCGATTGTGTTGCCGAACGAGTTCGATGAAGGTCTGGCATCCCGGCGGGCGATATATGTACCTTACCCACAGGCCGTGCCCCGAACGTATCTAAGAGATGCTGAACATTGTCTTAAATTAACTGATAAACTTGACTGCAAAGGATGTAGCAATATCTGCAAGGCCGAAGCTATCATCAATGACGACCAGGCAAAAGAAGAAAACCTGGAAGTAGGTTCTATTGTGATGGTTCCGGGTTTTGAACAGTTCCTCGCAAAATTGAAATATGATTTTGGTTACAGCCGGTATCCTGATGTGGTCAGTAGTGTCGAGTTTGAACGGCTTCTTTCAGCTTCCGGCCCGTTTGCCGGCCATCTTCAAAAACTCAGCGACAACAAAGAGCCCAAGAAAATCGCCTTTCTACAGTGTATCGGCTCGCGAGACATATCCTGCCGCAATGCCTACTGTTCATCGGTATGCTGTATGTATGCAATCAAAGAGGCCGTAATTGCCAAAGAGCACCTAAAAGATGTGGATGTTACTATCTTCTTTATGGACCTCCGCGCCTTCGGAAAAGACTTCGACAAGTACTACGAACGAGCTAAATCACAATATGATGTACACTTCAAGCGAGCACGAGTCTGCGACGTTTACAAAAACCATGGCGATTCTGACCTGACAGTTAAATACACTTCTACTTCTGAAGAAATGGCTGACACAACCGATGCTCAAGCAGTTTCTAAGGAAAAATTCGATATGGTTGTGTTGTCGGTCGGGCTGGAACCCGGAAACCAACAAAGAAGATTGGCTTCAAAGCTTGGTATTCGCCTCGATTCCAACGGATTTATCTGGACCAATTCTTTGCGACCGCTCGAGACATCCCGTCCGGGCATATTTGTTGGAGGCACAGCTTCCGGCCCGAAAGATATACCCGAAACAGTAATCCAGGCCAGTGGCACAGCCGGTAAAGCCTCACAACTTTTAGCCGACGTTAGAGGAACACTAACTGTCGAGCAGGAATTCCCACCGGAGAAAGATGTAAACGAACAGGAACCGCGAATAGGCGTATTTGTTTGCCACTGTGGAATTAACATCGGTTCTGTTGTTAATGTGCCGATTACGGCCGAATACGCCAAATCACTGCCATACGTAGTTTGTGCAGAAGACAACCTTTATACATGCTCTCAGGACGCTCAGGACCACATTCGTGAAATAATACTTGAGAATAACCTTAACCGTGTAGTGGTTGCATCCTGTTCACCACGCACACATGAGCCGCTTTTCCAGCAGACCTTACGCGAAGCCGGCTTGAATCCTCACTTATTTGAAATGGCTAACATCAGAGACCAGTGCTCCTGGATTCACATGAATCAGCCCGGAGAAGCAACGGCGAAAGCAAAGGACCTCATACGGATGGCGGTTGCCAAAGTTGCTCTGGTCGAACCTTTAGCTTCGGCGTCTCTGGATGTCACTCCATCTGCTCTTGTAATTGGTGGAGGATTAGCAGGTATGACCGCGGCCTTAGGCATAGCCGACCAGGGATTTGAGGTTGCGCTGATTGAAAGCCAAAAGCAGCTTGGTGGTAATCTTAGA
Source organism: uncultured Pirellulales bacterium (assembly GCA_964546095.1). Lineage (GTDB taxonomy): Bacteria > Planctomycetota > Phycisphaerae > Sedimentisphaerales > Anaerobacaceae > NIOZ-UU13. Next base: position 1,391 of record CAZJIR010000081.1, on the reverse strand, counting down.
AAACTGCGCTCAACATTCGTCGAGCCGAACATCAAAAATTATCTTAATCACCTCGAAGGACACGTGAAAAAACATAAAAACATTACCGTCTATACTAATACTCAGCTCGAAGCTATCGAAGGATTTCTTGGTAGTTTCCAAAGCACACTAAAAACCGGTTCTAAAGAAACAACAATAAAACACGGTGTTATTATTGTTGCTACAGGCGCAAATGAAAACAAACCCGATGAATATCTATACGGACAGGACAAGCGCATCGTTACGCAACTTGAGCTTGAAGAACTGCTTTCACAACCGAAGCCAATCTCTAAAATAAAGTCGGCGGTTTTCATTCAATGTGTCGGCTCTCGCGAAGAAGAACATATGTACTGCAGTAGAGTATGCTGCAGCACGGCCGTGAAAAATGCCCTGAAAATCAAGGAACTCAACCCCGAAGCTGAAGTTTACGTATTATACCGTGACATCCGTACTTATGGCTTTAACGAGGAATATTATCAAACCGCCCGCGACAAAGGCATCATCTTCATTCGTTATGAAGTGGACAATAAACCTAAAGTAACAAACAAAGGCACTCTGAAATTAACAGTTCACGAGCCACTTTTGAACCGTGAGCTTATTCTGGAACCCGATTTACTTGTTCTTAGCAGTAGAATCGAACCCGAAACCGGCAACGAAACGCTTGCCAAGATGCTAAAGGTCCCGATGAACGAAGATGGATTTTTCTTAGAGGCACACGTAAAACTGCGGCCGGTCGAATTCGCTACTGAAGGCATTTTCGTAGCTGGCCTTGCTCACAGCCCTAAATCTATGGCCGAAACAATTGCTCAGGCCGAAGCCGCCGCCGCTAAAGCCTGCACAATTATCTCCAAGGAAAAATACCAGGCCGAACCCACTATCGCCGCCGTCAATGACGACCTCTGTGATGGCTGCGGTATCTGTGTGCCGGTTTGCGAATATAACGCTCTTGAAATTGTAGACAGGCAAGGTGGCAAAGAAGAGGAGAAGATTGTTCGAATCAACGAAGCAATGTGCAAGGGCTGCGGCGGATGCGTAGCCGCCTGTCCCAGCGGTGCGATGGAGCAAAAAGGATTCAAGAATGAACAAATGCTTGCAATGATTAAAGCCGCCTTAGCTGATTAAAGTGAAAAACAGTGATATAAAATACGAGATAACAAATGACGTTTAAGCCAAAAATTATCGTTTTTTGTTGTAACTGGTGTGCTTACGCCGGTGGTGATTTAGCCGGCATAAGTAGATACCAGATTAAACCCTATTTCCGTGTTATAAGAACTATGTGCAGCGCACGCGTTGACCCCGAATGGATTATGGAAGCTTTCAGATTAGGGGCCGACGGCGTTATGGTAGCCGGCTGTCATCCCGGCGATTGTCAT
>CAZJIR010000080.1:3266-9132 GCA_964546095.1 uncultured Pirellulales bacterium | reverse complement strand
AAAACACTACAGCTTCCTTCAGATTTCCACTGAGAAACAAAGTCTCTCCTAACTCAAAAGGATTATCCAGCCTCTCGGGGTGCTGTGAGAGTTTTTTAAGTGTTTGTAAAGTTTTGTCGGTTACTGGCTGGTATGGCAATTTGATTTCAATTACCCTTTTCTCTTGTTCTTTCTGTACAACAGTATCGGATACAGTTTCATTCGGCTCATATATCGGTACTATCTTAGGAACGACTACAGGTTCGGGCTTAATGACCCGCTTATCCTTCTTAAATGTAACAGAACGAATTTGTTCGATAATTCGCTGAAGTTCATCTTTTGTTGCTTGATCTTTTGTGCCTGCAGCAACATCAAGCTCAGCTCGCAGCAACTGGCGTCTGATATTATGATTTGAGCCCATAGAGATATCGGAATTGCTCAAATGAGGTCTCTTAACTTTATTTGGACTAAGTTGTTCTGATGAAACCTCAGCGCCAATCAGAGACTTTAGAAAATATAAAGGCATAAACATTAAGCAAAAAACGCAAAAGTAATGCTTAAAACTCGAATGAGCAAAACTTTTAGGTTTCAAGTTATAACTTTCTTTAGAATTTTTTTTGTTTACCATCTTTACCATTGACCAAAAAGAGCTAATGCTGCTTTGTCATACTTTTTCTGATTTTTATAAGCTGTTGCCAATACCCCTAAGGTCCTTTGCTTTATCTCGGTTGAAACGTCCGAATCTAAAAGCTGCAAACAAACAGAAACGGTTTGAGAAATTTGATTAAGTTTCAAACAAACCTCAGCTAATACGAGAGCTATTTCCTGCGTTAAAGGTCCGGGGGCAGCGTTTATAAGAATTTCTGTTAAATTCTTATGGGCCAATTCCAAGTCTCCTTTTGCAACGTAGCAGTTAGTCAACTCAAAAGACACTTTAGTTTTCAATTGAGACTCAGGCAGATATTCAACAATGCCGCCCAGCATTACAATAGCTTTATCATGCAAGCCCATAAAACGGAAAACTTTGCTCTTGAGCAGTAATAACTCGATAGACTCTTTCCTCGAGAACTGCCACGGGTGTACACCTTCTAATAACTCAAGAGCCTCAATGAAATCCTCCAGTTGTATTTGCGTTTCGACTAAAGCTGATACTGTTTCGACATATTGCTCTCTTGTAAGAAATCCTACTGGTCCATTTAAAGCTAATTTAAAAGCATCAGAGGCCTGCCGAGGCTTTCCTAATGCCAAGCAGGTTTTTCCCAAGAGAAAATAAGCCTGGTAGAAACCTACTCCCGGAGAGTCCTTGCTGAGTTTGAGATATAAAGTCAACCATTTGTCCGCATTTTCGTAATCTCGGGCCTCGTAGGCGCATCTGCCCGCTCCCAGGGCAGAGGCTGCCTGCAACTCCGAAGACAAACCAAGATAGTAAACTTTGCGATAAAGCCGTTCAGCTTTATTAAAAAGCCCCGCATTCTCTGTAGCATCAGCAAGATTCAAACAAGCTCGACCATAAAATTCGGTATCAGGATATTGCTCAACAAGTTGCGTCAAATCTTCACTGGCACCGGTATAATCATGAAGGTCAGCCTTTATTTTGCTCGAGTTTAACAGTGCATACGGTGCCAAGGATGTTAGTGAAAAGCGATTGGCTACTAACTTGTACTCTGCAATAGCATCGGCGACCTGTCCTTTTTGAGCCTGCAAAAGTCCCATAGCAAAATGAGCGTTAGGAACACGTTCATCGCTATGGAATGTAAGAATATACTTTCTCCAAAGTGATATAGTCTCATCGATTAGCAAATTTACATGTTCTGATAATGTGGAATAAACAACCGGGTCAAAAATTCTTACGAGCCCTTTTTCATCGAGGCTCGCCAATAAGCCCACATGCCCAGCCGCCACTTCGATGGCCTGCTGGGCAGTTGCAGTCGGTAGATATAAACTCACCCGCCTTTTACGAATAGCATCTCTCGTTTCACCAACCGATGCTTCGCCAGAAAGCCAGATAATATCAAAACCGGCATTGGTAGCGAATCTTGCCAGCAGCTCTTCAACCGAAGCACCATAAGCAGCAACAGACCAACGAGGTGGTACATTCTGATGCCCAAGCTGCAGAATCTGCGGGCTGAGTGAGCCTTCCTGTAAATGCGTAGAGCCGGAAATCAGAAGCCCTCGCAGTTGAGCCTCATCCAAATCAATAAATGGGTCAGCATCAATAGTTTTTTCCCACAATTGGCCAGGAAGACCCGTGTCATTATCACGAAGCGAAAGGATATTTTTCGTCATTGCCTCAGCAACAATGAAATAACAATTACGCTGCAACGATAAGGCCCAATCTTTGTCAAAATCCACTGCTCCAACCATGGCAATCGTCTGATAAGCCCGAGTTCGTGCTTTGAGGAATTGCTTTCTCTGTACTTCGGCAACACTAAGGTTATAATTTGCAACCACCCTTATGGCAGGGGAACGACTTTGCAAAAGCGTTTTAAATAAACGCTCTGTCTGTTCGTTATTACCGGCCTTTTCCAAACATATAGTCATTTTGAACCGAAGACAATCCCTCAACAATTCTTGTTCGGCACCGGCCGGAAGTCCTTGGAAAAGCTGGTTATAAACAAAATAAGCCTTGTCGTAATCCCTTTGCAGATAAAAGTCCCGAGCGACTTTCAAAGATAGAGGTTGCGTTGGTTGAAACGAAGATTCCGGCTTTTGGGACTGTTCCTGTGCTGCCTGGGTGGCATCTTTAATCGTCGATTCCGAAGGAAGTGCTTTATAAGCCGTAGGCGTTTGGATTTGATTATTGGACAAGAGTAAAGGCTTCAAGAGCACATATAGCAAAATTGCCTCAATAATAATAATGCCGGCAACAAGCATATTTTGAAGGATCGAGAAACGCCTCCGTGATATCGGCTCCAATGGGAATTGACGTTCGTGTGTAGGTTGCTGAACTGCTGAAGTATGGGCAGAATCAGCTAAAAGCTTGTAAAAATCTTCATCTCCAACAAACACTTCACGTTCTGAGAGTTCCTTACAAACTTCACCTGCAAATAATTCGCTGTCCGATGGCACCTCGGAAGTATTCTCCTGGAGAATATTTTTTTGTTCTTCTGTTGCCATAGCTTCCAACTTAGCCTCTACAACTCTGCTTCAAACTTCAAAACAGTAGAGGCGCATTTCTCAACCCATTTTTTTAAGAAAGGTGCAATAGCTGTGCCAGAGATGACTGCTAACGAAGAGATTGGTAGAATTTGAGGTTTTTTGCCAAAAAATTAATCTTTAGGGCCAGAACAGGATGTGCACAACAGGAAAAAATGTCAGGATTCTATACGAAACGAAAGATTTTCTGACAGAGGTCAACAGGAACAAAGCCCCATTAGAAAGCCATCGCTGGTTGAGATAAAAACGGTTGTCGCTGCTCATTGGACCCTTGTTCTACCATTTCAGGTGTATTTTGTGAATCCTTTTCAATATTGTACTGCTTAACTTTGGCGTAGAGAGTTGCTCTTGTTATACCAAGAAGTGCAGCAGCCCTGGTCTTTTGCCAGCCGGTTTTTTGTAATGCTCGAGAAATTAACTCTCGTTCAGCTTTTGCCAAAGAAAAATCTTTGATGAGGCCGGACGTTAAGCTATTCGACACATCATTGTTTTCAGCCGGGTCAATTATGATACCGTTTAATCCAATTTTATCTGTTGTTTCCAACAAAATAGCCCTATCGATAACGTTACGAAGCTCACGAACGTTGCCGGGCCAATCATGCCTCTCCAAGGCCTCAATAGCCAATTCTGTAAGTGATGTTATCTTATTGCGCTTATCCGTACAGATATTTGACGTTTTGAGAAAGTATTCAGCTAAAAGCCGAATGTCTTGTCTTCGCTCCTGCAATCTAAGAGGAGTCAGAGAAACGGGAAAAATATTAAGGCGGTAATAAAGATCTCGTCGGAATCTATTGGCCTGGACTTCTTCTTTGAGATTGCGATTGCTTGATGCTATTATTGTTGCTTTGCATGGGATTTTCTTTATGCCTCCGACTTTTCGGAAGCTCTTTTCCTGTAGCACACGGAGTAATTTAGCTTGAAGGTCCAATGGCATCTCACTTATTTCGTCAAGCAAGAGCGTCCCTGACCCGGCCAACTCCAGAAGTCCTGTTTTCTCACGATCGGCTCCAGTAAAAGAGCCTTTTTCATGGCCGAAGAGTTCGCTTTCCAGCAGATTCGCAGTTAGAGCTGCACAATTTACGGGCACAAATTGCGTGTCCGGATGCCTTAAAATATGTATTGCCCTGGCAGCTAATTCTTTTCCTGTACCTGTTTCACCAACTATTAAAACTGGATTACATTGGCTGGCGGCCACAAGTTTAATCATTTTGAGAATATTAAGGGTGGCCTTACTGCGACCGACCATAGTAACAGAGCAGGCAATGTCTTCCGCAAAAAAGTGACTCGTGCCTTGCTCAGAGTCATTAGTTTCTGATTTATTTTTTATGCTTTCTATAATCCTCTCCAGACGAGCGTAGTCCTGCCTTCCCTTCAGATAGTCATAGGCCCCCATTTTTATAAATTTTGTAGACTGATCATTGTTACTATTTTCGCTGCTAACCACAACGACGGGAACATCGGTTGATTTTTTATCGGTCTTATCAAGTAATTCATCCTTTACAGCATTACTAAGACTATGGATAAACTGGTGTATATGAACCGATGCAAACCTATGGTCGAAAAGAATCAAATCAGGATTAATCGTTTGAACAACATCCAGAGCATCGGCCAGGTCATCAGCCCCAAATACTTCCCGGCCATACTCTTGAGCCAGTTGGTGAATTTCGGGGTCTTTACTAACTGCAACAATTTTACGTAAACTCATCCTTGCTTAAAAATATTAGTACTATCCCTCACTAAGTTGTTTCAACATTATATATGTAGGCATCTGTGTTTCACATTTAATGTGGACAATATAAAGCCATAAATCGACAGACAACCAAAGACATCTTTAATTTTTTTATTGGACCGGCCAATAATGTCACTAGTTTTGTTAAGCTTAAAAAAGCATCGGCATTATGCATCATAAGTTATAGGACATTAACGGAAATAAGAAAGCAAACCAATAGTGAGAAAGATATGCTTTTTATGGGACGTTTTAGTGTCACTGAGTAAACCATAACAGCACAACAATAATTTTTATAACAAACCTTATTATAAAACCGGCAAAATTTTCTGGGATACAGGAAAAATTATCCTTTGAGAGAATCTTTTCGTAAAAGAGATTACCACGGTGATTCAATTTTAACAGGAAGTTGCGCAGCGCATAACAAGTGCTGGTTGTTATTTGGCATAGCAATTGCACTAACTTGTTGGTTGCGCCGGTATGGCTTGGAATTGATATGACCAGAGAAATTATTTTAGTATTTTTTTGAAAAGGTAGAAAACTCATGGCATCAGAAATAAACACAGCAAGTAACATCCAAGCAGATTATATGAAACTCATGATAACCCAACTACAAAACCAGAATCCCCTGGAACCATTAAGCAATAACGAGATGGCTTCCCAACTGGCGCAGTTCTCACAACTACAACAACTGGAAACAATGAACTCAAGTTTTTCAGGGGTGTTGACAGCTACACAGCGCAATTATGCAAATTCATTATTAGACAAGACTGTTACGTTCTATGCACAAGACGAAATGACCGGTGAACTTAATCAACAGGTTGGTACAGTTAAGTCTATTTTCCATGACCCTGAAACAAATGAGGTTCTCCTGGGTGTAAACGCAGGCGAAGGTGAGAATATGCAGGAATATACCCTTAGTTTGGGTGCTATTATATTGGTAGAAAATTAAAATCGATTTTAGATTAAGAATATAATAAGGAGACACAGACATGAGTTTTGCAT
>CAZJIR010000080.1:0-3256 GCA_964546095.1 uncultured Pirellulales bacterium | reverse complement strand
GTCAGCTGGAGTTACCGGGTTGCAAGCCCACCAGAAAATGATTGATGTGGCCGGCAATAACCTAGCAAATGTTAATACTACCGCCTTCAAGTCAAGCCGAATAACTTTCTCGGAACTTCTGAGTGAAACAATCAAAAAGGCCTCCCAGCCAACAAGCACTGTCGGTGGCACCAACCCACAACAGATGGGCAGCGGTGTTGGAATAGCCGGTATATCCCCGAACATGACACAGGGCAACATCGTGAACACAGGCAATCCTCTGGACCTGGCGATCGAAGGAGAAGGCTATTATGTATTGAGTGACGGTCAACAAAGCATTTATACTCGTGCAGGAGCGTTCGCCGTTGATGCAGACTCAATTATGGTTGACCCATCAACAGGTTATCGTATTCAGCGTATCGGCTCAGTAGGTGAAAGTGACGGCTTTCAGGTTGCCGGTGACAGCGATATGCATGTTCCTTATGATGTTGCGATGCCTGCGCGGCTCACATCAACAGTAACAGTATCCGGCAATTTAAGCGCCGATGCAACGCTTGAGACACCACAAACACAACTATTAGGTTCAAACATAGCCTATACATATAATAACGGTACAGCGGCTGTTGGAACTACGAGAATTGCCGAACTTGACCAATATACCGGAACGTTGAACTCAGGCGTAATTACTTTTTCCGGTTATAAACCGGATGGTACTGCCTTAGGAATAACCCCAACCACCGACCTGACAATGAATGTGACTTCAACCACTACATTAAATGATATATTGACATGGTTGAACACAAATGAGGGCACTTCTGCAGTTAATGAACGGCAAACACTTTCCAGTACCGCCACCAGCGGCACATTCACTTTAAGCTATGGCGGCCAAACGACTACCGCTCTTACCTTTGATGACACTGCTGCCGACATACAAGCTGCTCTGGAAGCTTTATCCACTATTAGCGTGGGCGATGTGAGCTGTAGCGGTGGTGCCCTTCCTGCAAATGTTATAATTGATTTTGCAGGAAATCTGGCCGGAACGGACGTTTCCATGTTAACAGTTGATAATACCAACATGGTTGGCGGAACTGCTACAGTTGCAGAGACGATAAAAGGCCGAGCCGTACAAGGCATTCTTGATGGCACCACGGCGTCTTTAATCAATGGCCAATTCCGTATAACTGATGATACCAGCGGCTACAGCAAATCGGATTTGACTTTAGCCTGGAGTGGTGATGGCACATTGACCGTACCGTCGTATTTTGAGATGTTGACTGTCGGTGGCAATGAAGTCAAGAGTGTGAATATTATGACTTATGATTCTCAAGGTGGCAGACATGTTTTCTCGGGCGCGTTTGTCCGTACAGATACAGCCAATACCTGGGATATGGTGTTGACTTCAATCAGCGGAAACATCAACCAAATCACTATGGGAAACCGACGTATCGAGGATATAAGCTTTGATGCAACGAACGGCTATTACACCGGTATGGGCGGCACTGACCCAGCCACGTTTGTAATAAGCTTTGCCCATGACCCTTCGAATCCCCAAACTATGGCCTTAGATTTTGGGGCTATAGGCAAGTTAAATGGTCTGACCCAGTTTGCCGGAAATTCTACGGCAGTAGCCAAAGACCAAGATGGTTATGAAGCAGGAAGACTATCCAGTGTATCTGTTAATAACGAAGGTATAGTCATCGGGGCTTTCTCGAACGGCATTAAAAAGGACATCGGAACCATACAAATTGCATTATTCCAGAATACATCGGGTCTGGAAAGTCTCGGCAGTGGATACTTTACTACCTCGGCTAACTCAGGACAGCCGATAGCAACACAAGCTATGACAGGTGGTGCCGGTTCCATTCACGGTGGAGCACTGGAAAAATCAAATGCTGATGTGGCAACACAGTTTGTAAATATGATCCAGGCCCAAAACGGTTTCCAAGCCAACGCAAGAACTATCAGAGTTGCCAATGACATACTACGAGAATTGAGCAGCCTTATCAGATAGTAAGTTTGGAAGATTAAGATGCCAACAGCATGTGTGATGACAGCAGGATTTAATATCATTGTTTTGGCTCTTACACCGGTGGAGCGGTGGAAGGCCGCGGGACAATTTAGCACAAACTTTATGACCGAACGTTTGTTTATTTTAACAGGAATGGCAGCCATAATAATATTAACTGCGCTGCTATTAATAATCAGCTACAGTCGAATATCACAGGAACGAAAGATTAGTAAGCAGTCATTTTTAAATTACTCAAAAAAAAGGGGATTAAGCCGACGAGAACGTCAAATTTTACTCGAAATAGCATATAAAGCAGGACTTAAGAGAATCGAATCTATTTTTACCATGCCCAGCACTTTTGACTACGGAGCAGGCAAAATAATAGCAGAAAGTCTTGACCAACAAGGTGTTGAGGAAAGCAAATGGTTAAGAACCGAACTGTCTTTCCTTCGTGAAAAGCTTGGCTTCCAGAAAAGACCCACGGTTTCAATAGGCTCACCAACGAAATTGAACAGGCCGAGCAGCAGACAAATTGCCATAGGTAAAAAACTTCATATAACCTTCCGAGAAACCCAGGGCTTAGCCGATATTGAGTCCACCATTGTTCACAATAATGATATGGAACTTATTGTCAAATTATCAAGGTTTTTGGAATGTAAACCGGGTGAGTTTTGTAGCATACGTTATTATTTTGGCACCTCTGTTTGGGAATTCGATACCTCCATAGTCAACTGTAACGGTGACATTCTGGTTTTGAATCATAGTGATAATGTTCGATTCATTAATCGCCGTCGTTTTCTACGTGTTCCGGTAAACAAGCCTGCTTTTATTGCACATTTTCCATTCTCAAGACCACTACAGCCGAACAGCAATAAAAAGGACCCCGGGATGGAGCAAAATTCATCGAACGTATCCTGGAACAATTGGAGACCGCCGGAATTTAAACCTGCGACTGTTACCGAACTGGGCGGCCCAGGCCTGCGAATGGAAACTCAGCTGGAAGTAGAAGTAGGCGACAGAGTGGTTGTAATACTTAAGTTGAGTGAAGAAAAGGACCGGAACCTAATCCCCTCCTCAAAAAGCACTTCACCAAATCCTGTCTTTGTGCAAGATGGTAAAACAACATCGTCAAAAATAGTAGAAGATATTGGTCAAGTTAGACACAAAAGAACTATGCAAAATGGTTTTTCAATAGCAGTGGAATTAACCGGCTTAAGCGATCCCGACCTTAGCGAGCTTATTAGATCTAAAAATGCAGCTTCGATAAAA
>CAZJIR010000079.1:1967-9269 GCA_964546095.1 uncultured Pirellulales bacterium | reverse complement strand
ATGGGTCTGTTCTTTTGGGACATAACGAACAGAATGGCGGGCAAAGGTTTCTCAATTTTCGAAGAATTTCCCGAATTAAGCATAAAGATGGAGAGATGGTAACACTTCAGAGGGGGGCTCGAATACCGCAGGTAAAAGAAAGCTACGCTTATCTCTGGTCGGAGAATCCTGGTATTACTTTTAGTGACGGATACCTTAACGAATGGGGTGTGGCCGTTGTTAGTGATGGCTGTCCGGATAGAGCGGAAAAACCGCAAAAGCTCGAAGCAGAGGGTCAGCTGGTTAAAGGCGGTATTGCATATATGCTCCGCCGGCTTGTTGCAGAGCGGTCTAAGACGGCCAGAGAGGGAGTGCGAATTGCAGGTGAGCTAATCGAGCAGGTGGGCTATGCTGGTTCCCGGACACTGGTCATCGCTGATTCAAAGGAGGCATGGCTTCTCTCGATGAGCAGGGGCAAGCACTGGGTGGCCCAAAAGGTACTTGATGATGCGGTTGTGGTGCTACCTAACGTTTATATAATCGGTAATGTGAATCTGGAAGATACGACCAATTTTCTTGGCTCACCGGACCTTGTCGAGTACGCAATTAAAAATGGATGGTATGACCCGAAGAAGGGTGAGGAGTTTAGCTTTCGTAAAGCTTACGGTCAACGACAAAAACTTTTAATGGATGAGCGCCAGTGGCGAGGCCAATGTTTGGTGAGGGGAAAGCAAATCGAACGAGAACCCGACCGAATATTACCTTTTTCTGTCAAGCCCGCCCATAAACTTTCTGTAAAGGATGTGATTACAATCCTGCGATGTCACGGCGAGGGTGGGATATGTAATGAAGTTACGCAGGAGGCGGCTGTGTTCCAGCTACGCAGCAATATGCCGGTGGATATCGGCTGTATCTACTGGCGTTGCTCGGCTGAGCCGTGCGTTAGTGTTTTAACTCCCTGGTATTGCGGTATCACCAAAACTCCTGAAGAGTACTGTAAGCCTGTAGGAGTAAAGGAAAACCTTACGTTGGCATATCATTTTTCCAAATCACCCGATAAATTCAAACCCGACAACAAACACGCTTGGTGGGTCTTCAAAGGGCTACAGGATAAAGTAAGGGTCGATTATGAGAACCGTGTTGGAACTGTCCGGACTGTATGGGATGAGTTTGAGGCGAAAGTTTTCGCAGACCAGTCGGCAATTGAGAATGAGGCGCTGGAACTGTACAGGAACAACAAGTCGGCTGCTCGGGACTATCTAACCAACTATTCATGGGATGTTGCTATTGCGGCTGTCAACAAAACCCGGGAGCTTACAGAGCGACTGAAGTAACAATAAGGATTTAAGAAAGTAATATTTTAAATGGAGATTTTTGAAAATGGCAGGAGCACCGAAAGCAAATGCAGTGGTCGGACAATCAGGTGGGCCGACCGGCGTTATAAATGCCTCTTTAGTGGGCGTTATCGAAGAGGCTAACAAACATCCGGAAATTAAAAACCTTTACGGCGCAATCCACGCCGTAGCCGGCATGGTTAAAAACGAGTTCATCGATTTGAAAAAGCTATCAGCTGATGAGCTTGAGATTGTAGCCGCATCGCCATCTTCGGCTATCGGTACCAGCAGAGACAAGCCCGATGAAGAATATTGCGCGAATATTCTTCAGGTCTTCAAAGACCGTAATATAAGGTATTTTTTCTACATTGGCGGGAACGACTCTGCTAATACTGCTCATATTCTTAACACAATGGCTGACGAGGCGAACTTCGACATCCGGGCGTTTCATATCCCTAAAACAGTGGATAATGATTTACTGGTAACCGACCATTGCCCGGGTTTTGGTACGGCGGCGAAGTTTGAGGCCTGCGCATTAATGGGAGATGATTTGGACAATCGGGCGCTTCCGGGCGTGAAAATCGATGTGATTATGGGCAGGCACGCCGGCTTTTTAACTGCCGCGACGGTGCTGGGAAAACAAAGGGATGACGATGGTCCTCATCTGGTATATGTTCCTGAAAGACCTGTTTCGATGGAAAAATTCATAGGCGATATCGAGAGCGTTTTAAGTAAACTCAAACGATGTGTTGTTACAGTCAGTGAGGGAATCTGTGATACGGACGGTGTTACCTGGGCCAAGGAGCTTGCTCAGCAGGCGGAAACCGATGCGCATGGAAATATACAGCTATCCGGCACTGGGGCTTTAGCAGACTTTTTGGCGGGGCAAGTTAAGAGGACGCTTGAGGTAGATCGCGTTCGGGCAGATACTTTCGGTTACCTGCAAAGGAGCTATCCTGGTATTCAATCAACCGTCGATGTTGATGAGGCTCGGCGATGCGGGCAGGAGGCAGTCAAACTGGCTATGGAACATGATAACGGTTCAGTGGCAATCAGACGTCTCGGTAATGGTGCGGATTATAGAGTCGAATTGTTCCGTACCGAGCTTAGTAATGTTGCTGAGAAGACCAAACCTATGCCTGATGAGTTTGTTAATGCTGAGGGTAACGGTATAACCGAGGCTTTTGTCGAATACGCAATGCCGCTTGTAGGCAAGTTGCCAAAGACCGCATATTTGGGTGGTTATCCAAGGGTATAGTTGCGGAGCGCATAGGATTAATTAGTCGAAGAGTGCTTCTACGAAGGTATCAGGATTAAACTCTGCAATATCTTCTGGTTTTTCGCCGAGGCCAACGAATTTCACGGGTATATCGAGTTGGTCTTTAATGGCAATGACGATACCGCCGCGTGCGGTGCCGTCAAGTTTAGCTAAGAATATGCCGGTAACGTTAATTGCTTCGGTAAAAAGTTTTGCCTGTACAATTGCGTTTTGGCCTGTAGTAGCGTCGAGGACCAGCAGTACCTCGTTTGGGGCATCGGGTATTTTGCGGGCAACCACATCACGAATCTTTGTAAGTTGCTTCATCAGGTCTTTTTTTGTGTGCAACCGGCCGGCAGTGTCGAGAATAAGAATATCTGCCTCCCTTGCAACGGCGGCTTCACAGGCATCAAAGGCGACCGCAGCCGGGTCGCTGCCGGACTGATGTTTGACGATTTGCACGCCTATGCGTTCAGCCCAGATGGTTAATTGCTCCACGGCGGCGGCGCGGAAAGTATCGCACGCAGCGACGATGACCTTCTTGTTGTTTTGGCTCAGAATATAGGCGAGTTTGGCGATGCTTGTAGTTTTGCCTGTTCCATTGACGCCCGCTACGAGAATGACCGTAGGGCCGGATTGAGCCAGATGTAGTTGTCTGTCGCGGTGCGGCCAATAGCTTTTCATATGCTCTTTTAGAAACGGTATGATGTCATCGGTCGTTGCGATTTGCCTGCTGCGATAGGCTTCTCGCAGCTCTGATACGAGCTTATCGGTTGTTTCGACTCCGATATCATCGCTTATCAGTGTTTCTTCGAGTTCATCGAGCAGGCTTTCATTGATGTTTCTGCCCAAACTCAGAACCGATGAGAGTGAACTGCTGATTTTATCACGCGTTTTACCTAATCGGTTTTTGAAGAATCCTGCCGTTTTGGTAAAGATTCCCATAGCTGTTTGCCTTTCGTTATAAATTTTTCCGGCCTTGTTAGAAGTTACTGCTTCTATAAGACCTGATACGACTCTGATAGTATCGGGATTTATGAAAATTTCAAGTCTTGGTGGGATTTAATTTTACGGAGCCTCCATTGGTCTTGAAGAAAAGTAGTTTTTTTTTGTTTTTATTACAAGCCGGTTCTTTTTCTTTGACAAGCTGAGCGATTCCAGTTAAATTTCCTCTATCGTCCCACATCAATTGAGCATAAGCTCGCACATGATTGATATGGGGTTTCGGGTTTGTGAGTTTTTGGAACCTTGTTTTGCGAGGGGACGGGCAAATTACGAAGAGGACACTTTTAACAGGGATGTTTTTGATGGGCAGTTGTTTTTCAAATGTAGCATCGATTCACAAAGGATGGTGACGTGGCAGTTCGTGAAGTTGAAGATATTTTCGCTGATATAACCGACCGTGCAAAGAAACTTGACCCGGCCAACGCCCGCAAGTGGTTCGACAAATTGACGGTATTACATCTGAATGGTGGTTCACTCGGAATAGAATGTCCTGATGAGGCAACCGTCCAGTTTTTACGCGACAATTGCAAAAATAGTTTTACACGGGCCGCCCAGCAGATAACAGGCCATCTTGTTACCGTGGATTTTCACGTCGGTACACGTGAAGAATTCGGTATCGACTCTCAACGCTTTGGGTCCGGACCTAAAGATGACGTTTTGCAAAAAAAACGTAAAATGGGAATCTTCAAGCTTCACCCTGACTATACCTTTGATAATTTTGTAGTAGGACCAAGCAACCGACTTGCTCAGGCAAGCTGTATTGCCGTGAGCCAATCGCTTGGAAATACCTATAATCCTCTTTTTATTTACGGCAATTCCGGCCTGGGAAAAACCCATCTGTTGCATGCCGTCTGTTTCGAGGCCCAGCGAAAATCTAATGGTGCGGTGATTCAGTTTTTAAGCTGTGAGGATTTCGTCAACAGATTTATCAGGGCAATTGAAGAAGGGAATTTGGCCGGTTTTCAAAGCCAGTTTCGTACGGTTGATATGCTGGTTATTGACGATGTTCAATTTTTACGCGAACGCGAACAGAGCCAGGAGGAATTTTTCCACACCTTTAATGCCCTTTACAACAACGGCAAACAAATCATCCTTAGCGCAGACAGCCCACCTGGTAAGATTCCTTCACTTGAAGCACGTCTTATCAGCAGATTTAACTGGGGCCTTGTTACAAGAATTGACCCGCCGAGCTATGAGACAAGAGTTGCAATTGTCCAGAAGAAGGCACATCTTCGAGGTCTTAATATTTCTGATGAAATAGCAGAATACATTGCCCGCAAGGTACACGCGAACATCAGGGAACTGGAAGGCGCTTTGACAACTATTTATGCCGTGGCGATTACTACCGGCAAGGAAATCGATATCGAATTAGCCAGAACAGCTCTGGAAGGTCAGATTAGAGCGGCAGCCAGACATATAAGTATCACTGATATTATCGAAGTTGTAACAAGTCATTTTGACGTTCGCCTTGCAGATTTGCAAAGCAAGAAACGCAGCCAGAGCATTACCGAGCCGCGCCAGATTTGCATGTATTTGGCAAGAAATTTAACCAGGCACAGTCTCGAAGAAATTGGCGGCCATTTAGGAGGTAGGGACCATACTACTGTTATGCACGCCTGCAGCAAAATAAACCAGGCCGATAAATCCGAACCACAAATGCATGCTCTATTGGGGGAGCTAACAAAACAAATCACACAAACACCGCAAAAAATGTAAGTACACTGGTTACATTATTTTTTTATTATAGAATTCAACATATACAGGTAGTCTGAAAGCAACCGTGTTATTAGAAAATTTTTCCTTACGTTTTCTTTCGCTTTTTGCCCGATAGCTTTACCCTCATTAGGATTCTTAAGTAAATGAATGATTCTGTCTGCGAATCCTTCCGTATCTTTTGGGGCAAGTAAAAAACCACTTTCGCCATCTTTGATTTGAGAGGGTATGCCCCCTACATCCGAGGCTACGACTGGTGTGCCTTTCCAAAGAGCCTCAGTGACTGCAAGGCAGAACCCTTCTTTTGTTGACTTTTGGATTATCACATCTGAAAATCGCTGTACCGCATTTACCAGCGTTTCTTTATTGCCGACGACAAAAAGGATATGGCCATTTTTATAAAGTTTATTGGCTTTTCGCAGTACTTTGTTGTACATCCTCATGCCTTCAGGGTCATCACTTGCTACGTTATAACAGAAAACCAGTCTGCAGTTGACTTTTTCCTTAACCAGCTTAAATACATCGATTACTCCCTCCGGGTCCTTCCATGGATCGAGCCTTGAGACCTGAGTAATTATCGGTTTGTCTGTGGGTATGCCGGCCTTGGTTATATGTTCCATTATGGTCTTCTTGTCGATGTCTTTATTCTTCTGGCTAATTGGATTAATGGCTGGCATCATTAATCTCTGATCTACAGGCAAGTCGTCTTTAAAGTACTTTTCGCTTGATACAACAATCTGGTCATATTTAAGCAAGAAGCCTTTTAGAAAATCCCATAATTCTTTATGCGGATTAGTCAGATCTATGTGGCATCGCCATATCCAGGGCTGTGATTTCCTGTAAGACGTTATGATTGGGAGTGGTTGAGGGTCGTGAATGATGATGCAATCATGGTCTAAGTGGGAAAACTTTGAAAAGTTATCGTTGACTTGAAGGTATGTCCGTTTCTTTCTTGTTGATAAGTTTATCTTCGCTCCTTGAAGGGCATTATGAAAACTCTTTGTAATCTCGAAAAACTCCTGGCTTCCGTGTAGAATTCTCCAGCCGGCATCTATACCCACGTCATTCATTAGAAGCACGAGGGAATAAAGAATCTCCGCTACACCGCCCCCTTGATACGTGGCATTTAGATGGACAATATGTTTGCCGTAAAGCTTCCTTGCTCTTAAATAAATCTCTGCTAATGTTTCATCGGGTACGATGCCTCGAAAATCATCAAGTCGTAACATTTTAAGCTCCTGCTATTTCTTTGAGCAATAACCTGATTTTCAACACGGTGTCTACATTAAACCGAGCTTTTGAAACATTAATCCCCACTTTTATGGAATACGCCTCATTCGGTAAAATAGCAAACATTTCTTCATCGGTATAATCGTCTCCGGCCGCCAATAAAAAGTCCCAGGATTGTTCTGAAATCCATAATTCTGAGGCTCTGCCTTTATTGATGCCATGACTTTTAACTTCGAGTATTTTGTTGCCTTCGAATACGCCGACACCAAGGTTTTCTGTAAGATTTAGAAGAGCTCCTTTTAATTCCTGCGTTCTGATGTTTGCTAGGCCGGGATCGGCTCTACGGTAGTGCCAGACAAGGGAAAAGGATTTTTCTTCAACGAAGGAAGCGGGAGTTCGATCCGAATAAAGCTCGAGGATCGGTCTGATTGTGTTTTTCCAGTCCGATATAGATGGTTGTGTACACTGCCAGTCTTTACCTTTTTGTTTAATGAATCCACCATGTTCAGCTACAAAAGCTACATTGAGATGGCCCAGCCATTTTTCTAATGTTGTTTTGTCTCTTCCGCTTATTATTACTACAGTATTTTTGGAGTCACTTGATAAACTTTTTAACAAGCTCAAAATTTCTTCGTCTGGCCCTGCCTGTGCAGGTTTGCTTCTGAAGTCTACAAGTGTGCCGTCATAATCAAGCAGAAATAGCCTTTTCCGACTTTTAGTGTAGTCGCTAATTAAATTTTGTTTTGTAGAGTCGGATAGTTTACGGACAAGAAGTTCCTGCTG
>CAZJIR010000079.1:0-1957 GCA_964546095.1 uncultured Pirellulales bacterium | reverse complement strand
GGATATGTTTGATATCAGACAGAGCTTGTAAGAAATCGCTACTCCATCTTAAGATGTCATAGCGTTGCAATCTTTCCTGCATCAATCTATTGCGTTCGATTTGCTCTGAAAGAGGCATTTCGAGTGCCTCTTTAATTGCATGAGCAATTTCTTCTTTATTATTTGCGTTAACTATTAATGCCTCACCCAGCTCGCTTGCCGCGCCCGTCATTTCGCTAAGTATTAAGACGCCCTCGTTTTTAGTTTTCGTTGCGATAAACTCTTTCGCAATAAGGTTCATTCCATCTCTCAACGGTGTTACCAAAGCAACGTCGGCAATGTTATAAAGCGCTGTTAGTTTATTGAATGCAAGAAAGCGATATAGGTACCAGACCGGCACATAACCGATGGTTCCATGCTCACCATTGACTCTTCCAATAAGCTGCTCGAGTTTTTGCCTGAGTAGCTTATAATCTTCTACCATAGTTCGGGAAGGAACAGCCACCATGATTAAGGTTACTTTGCCCTTATATTCTGGATTTTCGGAAAGGAATAAATCGAAAGCCTCCAGCCGCTGAATAATACCCTTGGTGTAGTCAAGTCTGTCTATGGATAGAATGATTTTGCGTTTTCCGATTTTGGCAAGCGTTTTGTCTAATTCCTTCTTGACACCGGCGTCATTAATGGACTCTGAATATTTTTTGTAGTCAATCCCCATTGGGAATGCGTCGACTTTGGCAATGCGGTTTCCGATGCTTATTTTATTCAGAGTATGTTCAAGCCCTGCTATTCTAGATACGCTACTGAGAAAATGCCGAACGTAGTCGTATGTGTGAAATCCTATGAGATCAGCCCCCAACAACCCTTCTATGATTTCTTTACGCCAGGGCAAAAGACGGAATAATTCAAATGAAGGCCATGGGATGTGTAAAAAGAACCCAATTTCCAGTCCGGTTAGTTTTTCCCGGAGCATTTTTGGGAGTAACATTAATTGATAATCGTGAACCCAGATATCGTCTCCAATTTCTGCGATTTTTATCACTTCATCACAAAAGGCCCGATTTACTTGTTTGTATGTCTCCCAAAATTTGTCTTCGTATACGGTTCTCTCTGGAAAGTAATGGAAAATTGGCCAAATTGTTTTGTTGCAAAAACCAAGATAATATAGATCGATTTGTTTCTTAGACAGAAATATTGGCGTGCAGTTTTCAGCGAGGAGTCTTTCTCTAATTTGTTCTTTGTCGCCGGCAGTCAGCTTATCAGTCGTTATTCCGGGCCATCCTAACCAAAGTTTTTTGAGGGACTCGGGAAGCGAAGACAGGCCGGTAGCTAATCCTCCAGGGCTGGCACGAAAGTAAAACTTCTCTTTTCTTTTTGTTATATTAAACGGTAGGCGGTTTGCAATTATAAGTAATCTACTCATGATTTTTTGGATAATTTAACAGAGGTTATATTGAGTGTATTTAGACAAATAAAGATATAAAAAACGGCTGCGATCTGAGGCACAGCTTTTGTTTTTTCCTTAAACAACAGCATAACCTTGGCTTGAGTATAAGCTATATCAAGGTAGTCGCAAGTCTAAAATCGTATAAAGTATGGTTTTTATAGGAAAAATTATCTTTGAAGATGTTAAATAATCGGTTTTCTTCAAAGCCTATTTAATGAGATTTTATATGGCCTGA
The DNA here is from genome assembly GCA_964546095.1 of uncultured Pirellulales bacterium. Taxonomy (GTDB): domain Bacteria; phylum Planctomycetota; class Phycisphaerae; order Sedimentisphaerales; family Anaerobacaceae; genus NIOZ-UU13. Next base: position 296 of record CAZJIR010000079.1, on the reverse strand, counting down.
AAAACTTTAGTGAGATAAAATGTTCCAAATATGTTATTGTGATTGCTTGTTACGTTTAGATATATGTTTTGTTTTTTCTATAAGCAAATAAGAGAGTACACAACGTATATGGTACGGTATGTGTAGCAATAATAGGTGAACGAAGAAGGAGCAAACGGATTTGGCGTTGGACAATATCAAAAAGAAGCCGCCTCGATTGGCCCTTATTGCATCAGAACGTACACTCTGGGAGTACTCAATATTTTTAAAGCATCTGCTGGTTGGCCTGGCGGATGAGTCGATACCGGTGGTTTTGG
>CAZJIR010000078.1:0-9318 GCA_964546095.1 uncultured Pirellulales bacterium | reverse complement strand
ACCGCTGACAGGAATATTTTGCCCGAATTGAGCTGTACCGGGGTTGCCTGGTGCTATAAATAATTTGGTCAAATCTTTTGACTGAGCCAATTTCCAGGCGATCGCGTGTTCACGTCCGCCACTACCAACTAAAAGTACATTCATTTGACACCCAAGTAATTTATTACTTACTATTTACAACTGATTATTTGTTATTCTATCAGTTCATAACCGTAAGCAGAGAACAGTCTAACAGAAACGGGGATTTTTCTCAAGCCGCCACTTCAACTTTTAAGTAACTCTCAGAAAGTCTTTATCTTTCAAAACCCCAGAGTTTAATATCGTCGAATTGGCCGGTGTCATCAAACGAGCCAACGCCAACCTTGCCCCAATCGAATCGATTGTTGACAGCAGTCATTATCGGCTCAGGAGCATCATCAAAAAAGACCTCAATCGTGCCCTCATCGGCGTCACGCACCAGTCGTACAGTGTGCCAGTTGTCGTCCCACTTTGTGCCCTCGGTTCGCGTCTGAGCAATCGAAACACGCGGCTGGGCATCGACAATAAAGATGGAATTTGCGTTAGGGTCGGATTGGTTGGCAATGTGGACGTAATAGAAACGTGATGGGTCCTGATACCCGAAGAACAGACATATATCCCGATGGCCGTAATCCTCTGCGGTAGAACGCACCTTCAACTCCAGTACAAAGCTGCCAACAATCGCGTCGCGGATAAGATTGAAGTTGATAGGCGAACGGACTTTTGGCTTATAGTCACTCTGTTTATAGAGGGCTAAAACCTTTCCACCGTTTCCGGATTCGATTCGCCAGGCGGCAGGGTCGGTAGAGTGCCAGTCGGAAAATCCATCATCTTCGAAATCCGCCTCGAATAACAAAGGCATTTTCTCCGTACCACCTATACCAGCCGAGCCGTTACAACCTGCCACTACGGCCAGCAACATCGGTAAAACAATGGTTGCTTTCCAAGAAATTACTATTCTCATCATAAAATCTCCTTTTTACAAAAACGAGTTTTATTTTTCTCTTCGAGTTATCTTCCGATATTCAAATTACCATTGGGCTTCAATATAAGGCCCTACGGGGCCTTTCGGGCCAAGTTTAGGTCGGGACTTGAGGATGGCTTCTGCAATCGGAATATCACTTTGCCGCGTAATCTTGATATTCGAAGAGTCAGCTTCCACGATTGTTACTTTATGACCCAGCGCTTCGACTAATTGCGAGTCGTCGCTGATTTTGCTCTTGTCCAGATTTTTAAGGTTCTCATACGCTTTTTTTAGCAGAGAAGCAGCGAAGACCTGAGGAGTTTGAGCCTCATAAAGGGCAGCCCTGTCAACGGTTCTAACTATAGTGCTATCCTTAGCTTCTTTTATCGTTGCTGCAACCGGACAGGCCGGAATGGCAGCACCACTTTTTGCGGCAGCGGCGGCAACTTTGTCAATCAAATCCGCAGTTACACAGCATCGGCAGGCATCGTGTACACTAACAAGGGCGATATCATCGTTGACAAGCTCAAGACCTTTATTGACCGTATCAAAACGCTCAGAGCCACCTGAAAAGATTTTTACATTGAAGAACTTCAGGTTAGGCCCCCATTTTACGTTTACAAGCTCCCCGTCTTCGGGTGCGATGCCCAAAAGAATCTGTTTAACATCATCCCGGTCGGAAAAAAGCTCGACACTTCGCAAGAAGACCGCCCTGCCGGACACGTCAACGAAAGCTTTCTTTCTTTTTCCGCCGAATCGGCTGCTTGCCCCTGCAGCACAAATTATCACAGCAACACTTTGACTCATAACCCACTATGCTCTAATTTACCCGGCCCGCTCCCGTGCGCAAACACGGGACCTTCCAGACACAATAATACTCATCCAAGATACATAATACAAGCCTGTGTCCGGTTACAAATCCAAGGTCAACACCCGCCCAGGACAAAGCGCTAAGACCCACCGAGCTTGTCTATAATTTCTTCGACTTCTTCTTCGCCTTCCTTATAGAACTTTTCCTCATCGGGGGCCAGGTGCTTGAGAAGTCTTAGAAATTCGCCAGCGTGCACTCGTTCTTCGTCAGCAATATCAATCAGAACATCCTTAGCTAATTTGTCATCAGTCGACTCGGCCAACTGCATGTAGAGCTGAACGGCTTCGTACTCGGCCGACACCATAAAACGTATGGCCCGTATTAACTCGGCTTTTGTGAGGTTGCGTTCCGCTTTCATGCCCGAAAACGGGCTTCCAAATTCCGGCATAATAAGCTCCTTTCAATTTTTTTTATTCCACCGTCCTATCTCATCTTATCGACATTTAAAATTCAATACCCCTTCTGGCAGGTATACCATTATCAAACGGATGCTTTATTTTTTTCATTTCCGTTACCAAATCCGCCAGTTCAATCAATTCCTCGGAAGCACCCCTTCCGGTCATAACAATTTCGACAGCGGGGTCTCTACTATCTATAATATTTTTAATATCTTTCAATTCAGCCAATCCTTTCGACAGGCAAAATATAATTTCATCAAGTATCAGTACATCGTAAAATCTTTTTTCCGCCGTGAGGGCGGTTCTATGGAGGACATCTCTGATTGCGTTCTGCATTTCGGCAACAGCTTCCTCATCTTCCCAGGATTTCGACATATCCCAGGGTATATCAAGCGATTCGGTCCTGATTCTGACAGCACCTAATTGCAGTGCGAATCGCTCGCCTATATCAAGGGAAGAAGGTTTTAGAAACTGATATATCAGAACCTTATTTCCCTGTCCCGCGACACGCAGAGCCAATCCGAAGGCAGCGGTAGTTTTGCCCTTACCATCCCCTGTATAAATCTGAACGAGTCCTTTTTCCAGCATAGGAATATATTAAAGAAAAAAATTGAAAATTAAAATTAAAAAATTAAAAGGAACTTTTTGAAGTGCTTTTTTGTCATTCAGCTAATAACCTGCTCTCTTAAAACTTTCAATATCGCATTTCAGTTTTTTTTCAGATTCAGAAACTTAATCTTTGTTAGTTGTTTGGCCGGGAAGTTCGCGAGTGGTCTGAGCAACAGATTTATCTGCAATAAAGATATCTGTGGAATATTCGGGATAAGAAAGCGAAAAAATCTTTTTGAAAGCAAGTCTTGTTTTATCCTGAAGTAAGTCCAGAACATAAAATTCATTCACATTTTTAAGGGCATTATCCCTGGCTTCATCGTCAAGAGCAAGCACCTCATCGGAACTAAAGTCCTCTATTATGTCGTACTTCCAGGGGACATTTTCGGCTTTCTCCAAAGGCAGCTTGTAAAACTTTCTATTGTAAATTTCGCAGCTCAGGATTTTCGAGCTTGGCAGTGTAATTCGAATTTTCTTTTGCGAATCATCAACAGTGTAATCCAACTGCTCCAAGTCAAAACCGACTTTCAGCTTAGCCGTATATCGCAACAGGCCCCTTTTCCAGCGAACGGTAATTAAGCTGGTTTTCTTTTCTTTTATCTCCGCGACACCCTCGGTTATATACTCCAGGACAGCCAATTCCGCTATAGCCTGGATGGATTTAAGCAGAAATGTGGTCGTTTTTGATTTCGTACCCGACGATGAGGACGTTTTTCTACCAAATAAAAAAGCTAATATCCCTATGATTACAATGCTGGAAATTGAAACAGCGTAATACCACATTTAAATTATCCTTTCCTCTTTTCAAAGGTGAACTGCAATATGATTTGATTGAACATCATTAAAGGCAGCTGCTTTTTAACAGAAACAACATCTGTCGTCATAATTGCTTTTGCTTTGAACATATCCATACTATTCTCCTTTTCCCAACCACTTGTGAAAAAAGCTTATTTCTCTTTCCGGCAATAAAATACCCACAACAGGCAGCAGCGTCAAAGTAAAAATCAACAGCCCCAAAAATGCGAATACCAAATTTCAAGTAAAAAATTTCAAATGGCGTAAACCTTTGGGAGCTAAAAAATTAGAACAACACGTCATTAATAAATAAGTGACAAGCATCTTTAGGTTATGTTATGACTTTGAAACGGGCGTTAAGCTTGAATAGTCGCTTCATCGGCAAATTGAGAATTTGTGAATTATCAAGTGTCAAAGAAGTACGTATATGCTCAAGAATATGCTCAATCCTTTTATTATCCGCCGCAATTATAGTAAACCAAATATTGAATTTATCATTCCTGAGATAGCTATGGGTCACCTCAGGGAACCGGCCAATTACTTCGGCAGCATATTCAATTTTATCTTTGCTGATACCCACAGCAGCTAAAGTGCTGCAATAGCCGAGCTTGCTGGAATCAAGACTTGCTCCAATTCGACGAATTACTCCTTCGTCCATCAAGCTCTGTACTCTCTTCCAAAGCTGAGCGCAAGGGATTTGCAATTTACGTGCTATAATTTCATAGGGTTCTTCGCTTAAAGGAAAATCACTTTGAAGCGCTTCCAGTATGCGGCTGTCCAGTTTATCCATAAAATACTCTTTATATAGTATAAAAAATTAATCAGGGAGCTGGAAAAGCTCTCCAGTGCATCGTAACTCTTCTTGCTTATCTGTATTCAAACCGATTTCTTCATCTGTTAAATAACATCCCGGGTCCGGAGCCCAGGGGTCACCGAAATATAAATCCGCCCGCACACGCAAACTGCCACCACAAGCTTCAAAAAATCGGCAAAGCCTGCAACGGCCTTTTATATTATCCCCACGGCTCCTCAAGCCCCTAAGCAAAGGTTCATCGGCATCGAGCCAAATCTCACTAAAAGGTCTTTCGCGTACATCTCCCAAATCGTAATGTCCCCAAAACTGGTCCGGATGTACTTTGCCATTAAAATCTATGCAGCCAATTCCAACTCCACTGCTATACATTCCTCCACCGTTCCAGAGGAGCAGCTTCCAGACATCAGCCGCACGAACAGGGTCTTCCTTAAGCAATTTCAGATACAAATAAGCGCCATCAACGTGATTATCGACTGTCAATATATCCGTTTTCCTGCCGGCTTGTTTAAATAGTTTTGTTTTGGCTAATATTGTTTCAATTGCATCTCTACTTTGAGCATGGCTAAGGTCCTCATTACCGATTGCCTTTCCTCTGCCGCTCGGTACAAAGTGATAAAAACAAGCCCTCTCAATATGCTCTGCTTCGAAGAAGTCAAATAAAGCCTCCAAATCCTGAACATTCCTTTTAGTCAGAGTTAGTCTGAGGCCTACTCGGATATCAGCGTTTTGACAGTTTCTTATGCCCTTCACGGCCTTGTCGAAAGCACCGGGTACCCCCCGGAATTTGTCATTAATTTGCCCTATGCCATCGAGACTGATACCTACGTAAGAAACGCCTGCTTTTTTTACCTTCTTAGCTATGTCATCAGTAATAAGTGTTCCGTTAGTTGAGATGACCGTACGCAACCCCCGCCCGCTCGCATATTCAATCAGTTCAAAAAGGTCGGGCCGCATCAGGGGTTCTCCACCAGAAAATAATACCGATGGCACACCGAATTGCACGAGGTCATCCAAGACGGTTTTTGCCTGATTCGTAGATAATTCATTACAAGCTTTATCGGGGCCGCTGTCATTATAGCAGTGAACACATTTTAAATTACACTTTCGGGTGATGTTCCAGACTACAACAGGCCGTCTTTCGGACGCCTGTTTCGGAACAATCTCACCCTGGCGCCGGCCAGAATCTTTTTTGCCATAGCGAAGCCAATCACCCGGCGTAACCTCATCACAATATAACCTGCTAATATTTATCATCGTCAATATCCGACATTAATGCGCTGCTTCGGGAGGGATGTATGCACAAAAAGGCTCTTCGGCCATGTAATTGCCAGTTGTAGCGTACGCTCTGCCGCGACATCCACCACAAACATCCCTATATCCACACACACCACATTTACCTTCGAGATTATCGCTGTCACGCATTCGTGCCAGGTCTTTATTGTTGTACCATATCTCTGAAAGGCTTTGTTTAAGTACATTTCCACAGTCAATCGGCAAATATCCACATGGAAATACATTACCCTGATGGCCTACGAACAGTATACCAATGCCTGCAAGACATCCTCGTGAAGCACCACCATGCCCGGCTTTACCCGGCACGGAACCGCTGATTTTCGCTGTTTTTTTACGAGCCTGATACAGACCCTGCTCTCTAATCACACGTTCATAATGAGGACCGCAGGTTACTTTCATTTGCAATTCATCCCGGCAATCCAATCGACAAATCTCAAGCATTTTCTGTTCATATTGTTCAGGTGAAAGCATATCCGTTTCAGCCAGTACCCGACCGCATCCAACCGGAACCAGCATAAAGATATGCACTGCAATTGCACCTATCGATTTTGCAAGCTCGTAAATATCCTCTAATTGCCCGGCATTGTATCTGGTCAATGTGATATTTATTTGAAAAGGTACTTCCTTCTCCCGAAGACACTTGATGCCTTGCAGTGCCCTTTCAAAAGAGCCTTCCAACTGCCGCATCTTGTCGTGAACCTCGGCGGTCGCACCATCCAAGCTCACTGCGACTCTCACGATGCCACTATCCCGTATTTCTTCAGCCACTGATGTATCTATCAACGTTCCATTAGTCGCTAAGGCGGGTATAATCTCCGCCGCCTTTGCATGATTAACCAACTCGAATAAATCATCACGGCAGAGCGGCTCACCACCTGAAAACACCAGAACCGGCATCATTGGCTGCCTGCCACCCAATTCAGCCAATTGCCCTATCAAATTTTTCGCCTGTTGAGATGATAAGTCTCTTACAGCCGCTTCATCAGTTTCTAAACGCCGACAATGAGCGCAGGTCAAATTGCATTTTATCGTAGTTTCCCAAAATAAAAGCCTCAGAATTTGATTTGACCCCACAGCTCGCGTCACGAGTGCTTGTCCCCCTTACTGCTTAGCTCGGATGTTATTTCTTCGGCCTGTCGCGCGATGTTACCAACAAACTTAGCCGCTTCGGCCGCGCCGTTCTTTTTAGCTATTACGTCCACATTCTTAATTACGCAGTGTAACATTTTATTGACAATTCGATGTACCATTGCTTCCATGACTTCCCTGCAAAAAGCTTCTTTTCTTACCCCGACAAAGAACCGCTCAAGCTCATTTTGAGCAATCAGAGAAAACTGTTCCTTCATTTGACCTATCAAAGGGCCTATATCTTTGACCCCAAGCCAATCCATAAAATCGATAACATTTTTATTTACAATCTGCATACCCTTATCGATATCCTGCTCACGAGCTTTTCTATTCCGTTCCACAACATCGGAAAGGTCGTCAATACTATAAAGATATACACCATCTATTTCATTTATCGACGGCTCAAAGTTTCGCGGCACTGCAATATCGATAATTAACAGCGTACTTGCCCGCCGGGCGTCCATAATCTCCTTGAATGAGTCCTTCTTAAAAAGGTAATTTTTTGTCGTCGCTGAAGCTATTACGATATTAGCATCGGTCAACTGATTCTGAAGCTCTTCCCATTTTCGGACTGCAACGTCGTATCTTTCGGCTATATCCCGACCATGCTCATATGACCTGTTAATAATAGTTATGTCTTTGCATCCCGCCCGGAGAAGATGCTGTACCAACAACTCACCCATCTCACCAGCCCCAATCACAACCACACTAGCTGACGAGACTTCGGCGAAAAGCTGCATAGCAAGCTCGACAGCCACGCTGGCAACGCTGACGCGTCCGTATGAGATTGAGGTAGTCGAATATACATTTTTACTCGCAGCAAAGGCACAGTGAAACAGGCGATTTAAAATCTTTCCCGTGCTCTTAACCGTACAAGCAAGCCTGTAACTGTCCTTAACCTGACTGATTATCTGCGGCTCGCCCACCACCATACTGTCAAGACTCGATGCAACCATTAGTAAATGTCTAACTGATTCCTCATCATCGTAAGCATACAGATACTCCTGAAATTCATTTAACGGAACACCTTGAAACTTCGATAAGAATTCGGCCAGGCTCTCTGAAGGAATATCCTGTGAAAGTTTGTGAGCACAATACACTTCAACGCGGTTACACGTCGACAGCAGTACAAACTCCGCGTCGTGGAATCTGTTTTTGAGCTGTTTCAGCGCTGCGATAGTCCTGTCCGAATCAAACATTAATTTTTCACGGACTTCTATCGGAGCACTCTTATAGTTAAGCCCTAAAACCGTAATCTTCATTTCTTTACTTATCCAATATTTTGATTAACCTGGTGGTTCTAAAGCGAAAAATCATGCCGTGTCCCACCTAAAATCGTTACTCCTAAAATAGCAAATAGAATTAACACAAATGCAATCATCGTAATATATGCTTTTACCTTACCCTTAAGTAAGAAAAAGCGATTCAATACCAGTATTGCTCCCAGCAAAATCCAGGCTGCAACGATACAGATGACTTTTATATCAGCCAGCCATCCGAGGATGCTCGTTCCCAGCACCATAACAAGACCCATGCCGCTTATTACTCCTAAAGTAATAAACACAAAGCCGACCCTTACGCCAAAAAGAACCATTCTCTCAAGCTTTTCGATATTAGGAACTCTGCCAAGCACCTGCATTATTCTTTTTCGTTTGAGCTGGTAGCTTCCAAGCAGATAAAGAAAGGCACTTGTTGTAGCAAACATAATAGACGCCACACCAAGCAACATCGTAACACCGTGGGCGATTGCCCATGGAGTTGTAGCCACCTCATGAAGCTCCGAGGCAGGCTCGGCAATAATCGCCGTCATCAGAATCATCGCCAGGATTATCCAAACCATAACCGAACCGAACCACACCTGTTGGATAGCAGTACTGAGATATAAGTATGAAAGGCCAAATACAATAGTAAGAACAATCATCGATTCAAACAACCCTGTCAGCGGTACGGCCCGTATCGCAATAGCTTTGAATATGAGTATGACAGCTTCCAAAATCAGAGCCAGTGAGACAAAAGGCGGGAGAAGAGGTTTGTATTTCTCGCCGGCAGTCAGCAACTGAAGAATGCCAACAATCGCCGCAGCCAGATAAAACGCTATCACAAAAATCAAAAGGACTATTTCCGCGATTGGGAGACCTAACATCTTTGCCTCTAATAATTAAATTGCTGTAAAATTAATTACTTAATATATGTCGGTGTCACCTTTTTGAGCTCTTTTTCAGTAATCAGTACGCGGTAGTCTGAAATCCCACACTTCCGGCTCATTTGTTTAATCGTTTCCTGAACATCTTCTTCATTTTTACCGTGGACCATAGTGTACAAATTATACGACCAGTCTTTATCAGTATATCGCTCATAGGCATGACTAACCTGCTCAAATCCGGCCAACATTTCGCCTATTTTCTCTGTTTGTCCGGGCCCCACCCGC
>CAZJIR010000077.1:5274-9415 GCA_964546095.1 uncultured Pirellulales bacterium | reverse complement strand
TAGAAGGAAGAATTATTTTCGTCGCCGCAATCGCCGATGCAGCCAGTAGCACATTGAGAGTACGCATAGAAGTACCTAATAAATCAAACAGACCGGCCGGCGAACACATTGAGGTTATTTTTCCAGCTTCATAGAAATAGAAGGAGTCTAAAAAATGAGCCTGAACGGAGTTGTCGCCATACCTAATCATTTAAATTCACGTTTTCCGAAATTGCGATTTTTCTTTGTCATAACTAACTATGGGAACATTGGGGTTCTATTTGTCATTTTAACGATAACCCAATTAGCCGGTTGTGTTTCTGACGAATTAGAAAGCCGGGATATTCTAACCTCCTATCAACAAACTTTGGTTGTTCAAAGTCCCCAGACACGAGCCGATACCGAAGGTCAGGACTCGCAAAATCCTTTAGACTTGCTTAAGCCGATTCCCACTCCTGAAGGGATTCCACCTGAGATTGAAACCGTTACAGACCCTAACACAAGCAGAAAGATTACCGACCTGACAATTGAACAAGTTATAGTAAGAGCTCTTGCCAACAGCCCTGAAATAAGGGTCGTGAGCTTTGACCCCTCAATTGCCAGGCAAGACATAACCAAGGCGGCCGCAGAGTTCGATGTAATTGCCTTCGGGAGTACGAACTTCGAACAAGAAGATAACCCAGTTAACAGCATTTATCAGTCCGGCCAATCTGATGCTCGTTTATTGGAGTCGGGAATCAAGCAGAAAAGTATTACCGGCTCAGAATGGTCTTTAAGTTATGCCTTAACACGCAATTGGGACGATTTGACGGGCAGGACGCTTTCCACACGGTACGAGCCGATACTCGCTTTTCAAATTAAACAGCCCCTGTTGCGTGATGCATGGCAGCAGACCAACCTTGCAGGTGTAAACATAGCAAGGTTAAATCATGAGATTGCCGTTCTTGGTTTTCGTCAAAAAGCTGAGGATGTTTCAACTGAGGTCATATCAGCGTATTGGCGGCTCTTACAGGCTCGTCATGACTTTGATATTCTACAAGAGCTATTGCAGAGAACTCTTGAAACATTGAAAAAAGTCATGGGCCGAAAAGAAATTGATGCCACCGATGTGCAAATCAAGCAGATGGAGGCTTCTGTAAAAGCTCGCGAGGCTATACTACTTCAAGCCAGTAAAAGAGTTATTGATGCGCAGGATGCCTTGGTGAGATTAATGGCCGACCCGCAAATGAGCATGCTTGATGAACTGGAAATTGTACCAGTTACCACACCACATATGGCGGCAAAAGATTTGGAGTTATCAGAAATTCTGGGATTGGCTATGAAGAAAAATCCAATAATGCAACAAGCCCGGGTTGCAATTGCTATCGCAGATATTAACATCCGTGTCGCAAAAAACCAGGAGATGCCGCGGCTGGATTTGATTGCCTCAAGCAGAATACAAGGTTTAGACGAAAGCCGAAGTCAGGCACAGGACAGACTCAATAATGGTGACTATGCGAGTTATGCGGTTGGCTTGTCTCTTGAATTTCCACTTGGTAATCGTCAACGAGAAGCCGAACTGCTCCGGAGAAGACTCGAACGCAGAAAAGCTGTTTCTACTTTGCAGAATATTGCAGACCAGGTAGCAGTACAAGCTAAGGAGCGGATTAGAACGGTTGAAACAAACCACACAGAGATACAAATCCAAGAAGATGCCGCCCAGGCAGCAAGAATGCACTTGCAGGCCCTGGAGGATTCAGAGCCGGTACGAGAAAGACTTACACCTGAATTTCTTCTGGTTAAACTCCAGGCCCAGGGGGCCCTGGCGGATGCTCAACGGGCTGAAATAAAGGCTATCGCCGACTTTAATATTGCCTTAGCTCAGTTAGCTCAAACCATGGGAACCGTACTTGAACTGCATCAGGTCAGCGCTGCTTTACCTATGGTTGCCGAACGTGATGAAACACCAGAACAAACAGATGAATATACCCAATAAAACCGACCTCCAATTGGATGGTTGGAATAGTACCCCTACTGCTTTTCTCCGGCAAAGCTTAATTGTTCTTCGAGCCAGTGGTCGGTTCTCATAACTGATTTACGCCTGCGCAGCGCCAGTTTTTCCGCGCGAAGTTGGGTCAGACGAAACACAGCTCTGGTAGTTATCGAAGAAATATCATCAGTAGTATGAGCATATCGTTTTTTCAGATAAGCAGCGAGATTTTTGGCATATCGAGACACAAACTCGTCTTCTAAACACACTATTGCCTGGGCACTTCCAGGGTCACCCTGACGTGCACACCGTCCGAAAAGCTGCCGGTCTATGCGTGCAGATTCGTTCCGTTCACTGGCGATAACATGAAGGCCTCCCAATTCTGCCACCCCCCTGCCGAGCTTAATATCAGTACCGCGGCCCGCCATATTAGTCGCGACTGTAATCCTTCCCGCCTGACCGGCACCTGCAACGATTTGAGCCTCCTCACGGTGACGAACAGCATTAAGCACCTGATGATTCAGGTTCTCCGCTTCAAGCAACCGGCTGATGTATTCGCTGGCCCGGACGCTTCGAGTACCAACGAGGACAGGCCTTCCGGTTTCATGAATCCGGCGAATCTCTATTAGGATTCTCTTCCACTTGGCGGATTGTGTGGGCAGGACTATGTCCGGCAGGTTTTTCCTTATACATGGACGGTTCGTCGGAACTACTATTACGGGCAAGTGATAAATTTGCCAAAATTCAGCAGAAGCTTCTTTGGCCGTCCCGGTCATACCGGACAATTTGCGATACATTCGAAAGAAACGCTGAAAACTAATACGCGCATATGTATCTTTGGGAAGAGTTACTTCAAGTTTTTCCTTAGCTTCGACAGCCTGGTGTAAGCCGTCCCGCCAGCTACGGTCCGGCATGAGCCTTCCCGTAAAATCGTCAACGATAACTACTTTGCCATCATCAATAACATACTGTTTATCCAATGAATAAAATTCTTTAGCTATCAAAGCTTTGGTTGCAATCTCCTCACGACGACGCGCACCCTTCCAGATATTACCAAAACTCTCGGCCATGTCCGCCAACCGAGTTCTGCCCTCGTTAGTCAGTTCGACCTCTCGATATCGAGCATTAATGCGGTAATCTCTATTTTTGTCCAATTGTGTCACTATATCTGCCGCCTGGCGAAAGGCCTCAGCCTGTTCCGGATTGGGAGCCGGCCCGGAGATAATTAGTGGTGTAATTGCCTCATCAACAAGAACAGAGTCCGCTTCGTCCACAATGGCTAAATTGAGGCCGCGTTGTATTAACCTATCTATTGTTGACCGACCAGCCCAGGCTATTTTAGATATAAGTGCAGAACTAAGCCCCCTTAAACGGCCTAAAACGAGCTGGTCACGAAGAAAATCAGCAGTGACTTCCTTGTTTGTACAATAAGTTATATCCGCAAAATAAGCAGCTCTTCGATGAGCGGCAAGCATTGTCTGTTCTATATGCGCAACGCTTAAACCACAAAAACGGTAAATCCGGCCCATCCATTTTGCATCACGTTCAGCTAAGTAGTCATTAACCGTAATTATATGGCAACCTCGACCACGCCATCCGGCAACTGTCGCAGGCAAAGTGGCAGTAAGAGTTTTACCTTCACCAGTAGCCATTTCTGTAATGCAGCCGCTCTCAAGAGCAAAAGCACCTGCAATCTGGACAGGAAAAGGGCTCTCACCTAACTGTCGAACCGCCACCTCCCGTACTAATGCAAAGGCCCGCTCAAGGTCAGAACTACTATCACGATGTCGACGAAAGATATCTCGCAATTCACCGGCAGATTCGCGGAGTTTTGCATCAGTCATCTGAGAAAAATGTTTTTCCAGTGCCAGCACTTTTCCTACCCGGCGTAACAGCTTCTGCCTCCGGGGTAACAAACGCTCTACAAAACCGATTCCCGCATCCCACGCGGCATCGAGTCCTCTGGGAAGAGGTTTGTCCGATGTCCGTTGCTCAAGCATATGCCAGGTTGCACTCGGAAGTATTTCCATTTTAAATGTGGAACCTCCGCTGGAAAAGCTGGCTTATGGACTGCCACCACTGAATTGCAAGAGATTCGGGAGGCATTTGGATTCTCGCTATGACCCGTTGTCCGGTAAGCAAACGAACTGAAGAGTCCATATTTGGCTTGATACGAATCTCAAAAAACATCTC
>CAZJIR010000077.1:0-5264 GCA_964546095.1 uncultured Pirellulales bacterium | reverse complement strand
TAGTACCGTAGGGGTCTTGCGAAACTGTCGGCATAGACCCACATACCGCGTAACCTAAAGCTTTGGATGGCAATAACTCCTGTCCGGCCGGAAAAATCTTCTCAATCTCACCGGTAAGTAACAACTTCGGTTGTCTTTTGACCCGGATCTCTACGCGCTTAAAAGCCTTCTCTAACATAGCGGCAACTTTCTGACCGGCGGTGGCCCGGATGATAACATCATCCAGGCTTGCCACGAATCCAATGCTTTGACCACGTTCTAAATATGTGCCTCTGGAATATTCGATATCGGGCGCAACCCACGTTCCTGATAGTGGTGGGTTCAGATTAAGCGAGGCCAGTTCAAATTCAAGTCTTGCAATTCTTTCATCCAGGGCCTCAATTTGCTCATCCAGTATTTGTGCAGCGGCAATTTCCTGCATTTCAGCAAGACGCCGCTGAACTTCAAGGCTGCGACGTTCAGCAATTGAACTCTTTTTATCAGCTTCCAATTCAGGATTGACAGCTCTTACCAGAGGCGCTTCACCTGAAGAAACCTTAGATTCTGAGGGTAAAAAATCAACTACGAATCCATCACTTTCCGCGTGGACTATGGCCAGATTAACCGGCTCAACAACCCCCTCGACTCGCCAATAGTAGGGCATACGAATCAATCCTATACAAACAGTTACCAGGCAAAAAGTACCTAAGGTTAAGACCACTGCTCGAACACGCTTGCGAGCAAGCTCGGCCCCTGTGGCCAAAAATTGTAAGAACTTACCTACAGGGATAAGAATCCATGCCACAATCGCGGAGAAAGCAAGCAACGGCACAAGTATGAACAGCTCCTCCGGCAATCTATCATTCAAAAACAACAATATTCTTATACAGATAAAAATCCGGTATGCTGTTGATGTAAGGCCGTAAAAAACAAACCAGATACTCTCACCAAAAGTGTACGCAGGATTATGCGCTCTTTTCAGACCCCAAAAGTATCGCTTGACCAAATAGTAAAGGTAGTTTCTGGACCGTTGACCAAGATTTGGTATTTCCAATAAGTCTGAAAGGACATAATAAGCATCGAACCTAAGAAGAGGATTTCCATTGAACAGCAGCGTAGAGACACTGGCAACAAATATAATATTGTAAGCAATGATGTGAAGCGTTCCTGTAGACGTATTTGACCAAACAATTGCCGCTATAGCTGCAGCCGAAAGCTCAGCCATAACTCCCGACATCCCGACAACAGCTCTGTGCCACCTATTTCGAAATGCCCAGGCGCTGGAGGCATCCATATAGGGTAATGGGAAAAAAACCAAAAACATAACTCCCATAGTATGTACCTGCCCTCCACTTCTATTCAACCGCCCGAATCTCTTGCATGCAAAAGAGTGGCTGAACTCATGGAATACCTTAATTATCACATAACTAAGATACAGCAGTATTAAGTTATCAGGGTCTAAAATATCAGTGCTTTGGGAGACCAGTTCGCGGAAATTCCCGACGACAAAGTACAATCCCGTCGCCAATAGGACTGACCACAAAACAAACCCAAACCAGCTGAAAAACCACCCAAATACGCCAATCCAGCGTTCAAGAAAGTGTTCAGGGTCTAACAATGGAATCCGAATGAACAGTAAGTTCGTAAGGTTTCCCCATACTTGTCGTCTGACCCGCTTACGGTAGCGATTGAACAAGGTTTCGCTATCCGGCGGCAGATCAGCATATAAAAGGTTCACGCTGTGTAATTGACCCAACAGTTGTATCACTTCTCCCTGAGTGGGTGCTCTATCGGTAAGCTGCTCATTACATATTCGCCATACTTCAGATACAGTCCTTCGGCCATCAAGCATGCCTATAAATCGATAAGCTTCTTCACTTATGCGCGAATATTGATTATTAGACGGATTCTCCAGGACATACCACATTTGTCCGCGAAAATGCTGCCTGTAAACCTTCACACCTGATAATAATCTTGGGCGTAAATCAGCAACGCGATACCAAGCTTCATGAAATGTAGGGCGGTCTATAGTCATAAAAACTTGTTAACTTAAAGCCATAATTGCATTCGCAGCCAGTTAACGATTCTCCGCGTCCATATCCAAACATACCGCCTTTCGCCGATTGATACCTTGGCCACACCCTCCATACCGGGCCTCATCCACGAACGTGTTTCCAGCAAACGGACGCGAACCTTAAAAACATTACGGTTATTCACTACTTCAGCCATCGGATTCATCCGCTCCACAACAAATTTAATTCGCTGGGCGGGATAAGACACTGTAGCCAGATATCCTTCCTGGTCCACCGCAATGTCAAAAATTTGGTCCTCTGGCACCAATAGCTCAGCCCGTAATGATTCGAGGGGAGTAACTTCGAAGAGAACATCGCCTGTTTTCACAGGTGCACCAATTTGGCGTTTCAGGTCACCCTCAACAACAGTTCCACTTATTGGTGATATTATTTTCCCGTGTTCAATCAGGTAATTCAGTAAATCAATCTGAGCCTCCACCTTATCAGAATTAGCCTGTGCAATCTGGGCCTGTGCGGTTTCACCGTCTCGCATAGCTGCAGCAACCTGTTTAAGATACCCTGCCCTCTCCGCCTTGGCAGCGGCTAATTTTAAGCGCAGTTCCGCAGTATCCAGCTCAGCCAGAGTTGTTTCATTTCCTTTCACCATATCGCCGACTTCAACGTTAACGGCTTTGATGTAACCATCAAAAGATGCACAAACAACCTGTTGGTAGGTGGCCTCAAGGACAAAGGGCGCTTCAGCTTTAAATTGGCCCTTGCCAAATATTAGAAATAGTATTGCACCAAGGACCAAAAACGCCAAAATCTTCGTCCATGTATATTTTGAACCTACTAATATAGCCAGTGCGCTCCGTATTTTGGCAACAAGCTTGGCACCAATCCAGCGGTCATGCTTATACAATCCCAATAATCTGGCTGTACATAGTTCGCAAGCCAGTCGAATTGCTTCAATTTCTTCGAGATTAAAGGGCTTGCTCGATGGTCGCTCAAGAGTCAGAACTGCACGAACCTCTCCATCCTGCCGAAAAGGCACGCTCAAAACAGCAAGCGGACCATGCTGTCGGGATAACTCACCAGCCGCACGACTAATGTAGGTAGCCCCTTGTGAAGAGGGAAACAGAACCTCACAATCCTGGTCAAGGCATTCCTCCATGACAGACTCTATGTCCTGGACAACTTTCATCTTCCGACTAAATTCTTCCGTATGGCTCATAGCCTTTAGTCGAACATATCTTCCTTTCAAAAAACCAACACTCACTCGTTCGCACTGCCACTGGGATGCTGATTCGTTACAAAGGGCCATAGCAGTACTGGTAAATCGATTCTGACGGTTGACGGCTGAGAGCGTCTCCATTGCTTTTTGAAGCCTTATTAAGCCCGCCTGCCTTTTCTGGAGCGTCAGTCGCTCTTCAGAAATTCCCAGCAACTTGGTTGTCAGCTCTAATTGCTCTTGGCTCACTTTAAGTGTGTTTACATCACTGGCTCTGACCATAAAAGCCCCAATAACTTGTCCTATATCAGCCATTTTTAGTGGAACCAACACGACATGATTCTGAACAGCCTGTCTATTATCATCTTCCAAGCCGGGCAAGGATTTGACGACGGCTGTATCTGCAGAAATGGATTCAAGAATAATATCAACAGATTTTTCCAACCATACCGGAGGGGTTTGTTTATCTCTGTCCTGATGAGGATATATGGCTAAGACATCGATATCTTTTTGTTGGTTATGTTTTAGAATTGCACCACTATCGGCCCGACCTAAAAAACACTGTACGGCGAGCAGATTCATAAAGAATTGTTCGGAGGAACCATCAAACTGGCCAAGTCGCTTAATAAGCTCGGCAGCAGTTGGCCTGTTTGTTCCCTCAAACTGGCTATTATTCTGTAAATGACCCATTTCTTATTAAGCAGGTAAACTTTATATCTGAGCTAAATCCATAAATAAGAATCAAACCTACTTCGCTTATTCCCGAATCGCTGATATTATCTACAGTTGATAGTTTATAGCAGAAGATAGCACTCTATACAACCAACACAGTAGTTATAAGCCGCTAACAATCTCTGATTATAAAAGAAATACTGCTTTTTAGCAAATGTTTTAGCCAGTTGTTATCGATAGACAGCTCGGCAGGAATATACAGGGATTGCCACGAAGTTCCTATAATACATAATATTCGAGCAATCTTTGAACCATATAAGCCTCACTACGTAATCCTG
The DNA here is from genome assembly GCA_964546095.1 of uncultured Pirellulales bacterium. Taxonomy (GTDB): domain Bacteria; phylum Planctomycetota; class Phycisphaerae; order Sedimentisphaerales; family Anaerobacaceae; genus NIOZ-UU13. The sequence goes on along the minus strand of CAZJIR010000077.1, from coordinate 1,032 downwards.
TTCAGAAATCAACGAAAGTTTTTCTTGATTTAGATTTGAGGAAAAGCTATAATTATTAACAGTCATCGGAAGGACGGAGAATTGCAATAATAAAATAGTCATCCTTATATAGTGTGGTTTTATACGTTTTTATTCTTTGTGACGTATTCAGGCAATAGTGTTCCGACTGAGGCTTTCAGATGCCTATATGCAAAGAAAAAAGAACCTCTTTGCCTGTGGATTAGGGGGCACTGATTATACGTCCATTGTAAGTTCTGCTAGTCCCCAGTTAGACACAATGAAGCAGTCTCGTTATTTAGTTCGTGCACTTCGATTATCAGGTGCCGAAGAGTCCAAAAAAAGAAGAAATGAGGAGTGGAAAACCGAAACATACGAATTAGTTCTCAACTAAATAGGATCTCGCCGAATCTGTATGATAATATCCTGCTAACCATATTTCCTACACACACTCGAAGCATGGCAGGTCAAAAGGCTAAAAGCGGTTGCTTAACCCCCTTCATTGGCTATTTATGGGGCAGTTTATGGCCGATAATAATGTGCAGCCTCCACTTAAATAGCATTTGATGGATCCTGAGGATATACCATTCAGAAGTATTAAGCTAATTCTTTTTTATAAGTGCTTATGATATAGTAAGATAAGTCTAATGGCTGCTTTGAGCCCCATATCAGGCCATGTAAAAGAAATTGGGGTCTCATAGGCGGTGATTTACTGGTAGAATTATGGAAAAAGCGTTATATTTAACATCGATGGTGGCACTTAATTATAGTCTTAACTTGCGTTATAGCAGTAAGAGGAGCCCTTAATGGATCAGAAGATGTCTCAGATCGAGCTGATCAATAGGGCTCGGTGCGGCGATAGACAGTGCCTTGGGCAATTAGCTCAGCAGGCACGTGAGCGTTTGCGTACATATGTCTACCGTCTTACCCAACAGGATGATTTGGCGCAAGAAATTGTTCAGGAGAGCTTATTAGAGATGTGCAAAGTGATAGGCAAGTTAAAAAAACCCGATCGATTCTGGCCCTGGTTATATG
>CAZJIR010000076.1:3207-9496 GCA_964546095.1 uncultured Pirellulales bacterium | reverse complement strand
ATCCCCCTTGATTCCTTTAAGCACTTCCTTTTTATCTCCTGAAAGAATACCGATGAATTGGTCGTAGTTTTGCAATAAAATTTTCACAGCTTTTTGTGATTTCTTAGACATTGAGCCAACATGCTTGGCTATCTGGGCCAATGGAGGTGCTGCCAGCGATTTTTTAAGGTAGCCCTGAAGCTTGTCGTTAGTTTTTATGTTTTTTGGGGCTAAAAGAACCGTTGATAGGGGGCCAGCAAACAGAATCTTGCGTGTGATTCTTAGCTTCGCGAGCCGCAAATGTGAGTCACCAGCACGCCACCGCTTTGTACCAAAATCAACCGCCATAGTCCTCCAGTACCGGACCAAGTCGTTCAACAAATATCTTGGGACTTTTGCCGTGCTGCTTTTTGGGCGATTGGGTGGAAGATAGTCTGCACAGTATCTACTCAAGATGTGGTCAATGACTTCCGCACGAACCTTTCCCTCAGTAACAGGTTTTGACTCGCTTAAGAGAAGAACGCGTCGCGTCATATTAGCATTGGAGTCGAGTTCAAGCCCTATACTCTCATAGAGATTCGCTGCTACGACAATGTTACCAAAAACGCCTTGGCCTCCCGGTTGTCCAATTCCGAAAATCTCCCTTATTTTTTCCGCAGATGTGATTAACCTCCGAGTCGTTTCTGGTGAAGCCCCATGTTGTAGAACATAGTAATCACAGTCCGACTGAAAAGAAGCTTCTTCTCTTGCTATGGAGCCAAGGAAAACAATGTCAGTTTGTTCAAGATCATCAGGACGATTATTTGAAAACTCATCCTTCAGCACTTTCCTGAACCCACTTAACAATAGCTGTGAGGTTTTCGATGCTTCCTCTAGCGCAGGCAATTCTACGCCAGTCAATTTTGCTGCTTTGGCCAGATCACTATGCATTGAGACCCACAATCCCTTCGGTATCGGCTTGTAAAAAATCCACTAGAATTTATTGAAGCGATAACTTTAATCTAATAATGCCTATGTTGTTAAATTTAATTGAGTTGGTCGTCAAAGTCAAACTTATATTCTCCGTTGAATATAAATAATCATTAAAAAATTGTTGCTGTTGAGATAGAATTCACAGTTCTGCTTGCGCTGATAGATATATTTTTTGATTATATACACTAAACAGCACAGGTAACTTGTTTTCAAGCCTCATCTTTGGGAATAGAGATATCAGGGCTAATTAGGCGAACGTAAAGCGAAGCTAAAAGACATGTATTAACTTCTTATCTATGCCGGACTTGATAGGGTCTTCAATCGAAGAAGACAGGTTGCCCCTCGAATTGGCTTTGTCAGAAGATAATTAAAAGAGCCGGCAATGGTTTAATCGGGAGTTTCTTGCGGCGTGGTCGGCTATAACTGTAAAAAGTGCGTTGGGAACGGAAAAAAGGTGGAAATTTTGCAGTAGATTTGGTAATATAGGGCATTGGTGGACATTAGGAATATTATGAAAGTGGTCTAATCTGGAAATTTGCAGACCACAATGGGTGTGAGGAGAGGCCGTATGCGGTCAGCCTGGGGGTCTTTCCGCCATCATTATAGAAAGGAGCAAATACTCATGAAAAACGAAGGGCGGCATCTGTGGCGTCTATTGGCAATGATCTGCGTGGTCGTTTTATGGACCGTGCGGCCCGGCATGGGACTTGTAATTACCGAGGTGATGTACCACCCGGTCGAGGACGGGGGTACGGCTCAAGGAGCAGAGTCACTGCAGTTTATTGAGTTGTATAACGACCGCGCCGTTTTCGAAGATTTTAGCGGGTATATATTCACAAACGGTATTCAGTATGTTTTTGAGCCCGGAACAATCATCGGGCCCAAGGAGTACCTCGTTGTGGCGTGCGATCCGGCTGCCTTAGAGGCGGCTTATGGTATAACCGGCGTGCTTGGCCCTTTCTCGGGCCAGCTAAATAATGATGGCGAGCGGATAGAGCTGTCCAACAATAATGGCGAAATTGTTATCTCTTTTAGATACAACGATGCAAGGCCCTGGCCGGTCTCACCTGATGGGACGGGGCACTCGCTTATTCTCGCGAAGATGGGCGGGGACCCGGAGGAGGCGTCAAACTGGTCACCCAGTACGTTTATAGGCGGTACGCCGGGGGGGCCGGACGAGATACAGACCGAACCTGAAGACCCGACTCTGGTAACACTTGTGGATATAGGCCATCCCGGACGGTATTTCAAGGGTACCGAGGAGCCGTCACCCGATCGTGACGGCCAAGCTACGACAGGCTGGACGGAACCGGGATTCAACGATAACCCCGGTACGACTGCATGGCTCGAAGGTCCCAGCGGGTATGGGTATAGTAATGACCCTACTGAACTTCAGTTTGTACGGACCGAATTAAACGATATGGCTGGTAATTATATTTCCGTGTATGTCCGACTCCGGTTTGAACTGACGGCAGAACAGCTCAACTCATTTACACAGTTGCGAGCCGAGGTTCACCATGATGATGGTTTTGTGCTGTATCTCAATGGAACACGAGTGGCGGACTCCGGAGATATATCGGGCAATCCGCCCCCGTATGACGAGAGCGGCGGCACCGCTACAGACCCGCCTGTTGCCAGTATAGACCTGACGGGTGATTTAAATCTTCTTGTTCCCGGCACAAACGTTCTGGCCATGCAGGGCCATAATGCCACGCTATCCGGCAGTTCAGACTGCTTTGCGAGCCCAATCCTCCGGGCGATTGTGGAGGCGCCTGAGGGCGCCGACGACCCCAGCGCCCGTGTTGTGATTAACGAGCTGCTTGCAAATAGTGATGCAGCTGATAGTACCGACTGGATAGAGTTATACAATCCGGGTCCGGCGACGGTTGACCTGAGCAATGTTTATCTGAGTGATGACAGGCTCGATTTGCTGAAATACAAGGTACCGGATGGAGTCGTTCTGGCCCCGGGTGAGTTCTGGGCTGTTAGAGAAGGCACGTCCCCTACAGGATTTCCTTTTGGGCTGAGTTTCTCTGGTGAGACAATTTATGTAACGGCGGCTACGAGTGGTCATCGACCAGAGCCTGTTCGTGTTCTGGATGCAGTGCGTTTCGGGACCATAGAGCCGGAGATGACTTTTGGCCGGTTCCCGGACGGGTCCGATTATTTTGGTTTATTAACTTCGGCTACTTTTGGTATACCGAACGCCCCACTGTTGGTTCATGATATTGTGATTAACGAGATAATGTACCACCATGGCATACGCGACGAGCGCTATGAGTATATCGAGTTGTACAATAAAGGTACGAGCATGGTCCGGCTGAGCGGCTGGGAATTAACCGATGGTATTGAATACGTTTTCGATGATAGTACAGAAATGCCACCGGATTCGTATCTGGTTGTAGCCAGGGACCCGAATTTTCTCGAGGGTGTTTACGATAATTTAATTATTGGTTCGAATTTGGTCGGGCCATACACGGGCGGTCTTGATGACCATAGCGAGCGTATCCGGTTATCGTATCCGTTCGAGCAAGTAGACCCGGACACAGGTGATATCGAAGTGCATATGGTTACGGCCGATGAGGTGACCTATTACGATGGCGGCCGGTGGCCGGTATGGGCCGATGGCCAGGGGTCCAGCTTAGAGCTGCGCGACCCGCGCGGCAACAATGACACGCCCGATGCCTGGGCGAGCAGTGATGACAGCGGCAAGACATCGTGGGAACAATTCTCATTCACCATCAACAGCACTGATTCCCAGTATACTCACGATAGGGTTGCGGTCTTCGGACTGATGCTTCTCAATCGAGGCGAGGTACTTATAGACGACCTTCAATTGTCTATAGGCGGCACAAACCGCCTCAGCAATAATGGTTTTGAGAACGGCGAGTCGGGCTGGCGATTTCTCGGCAATCATGTTCAGTCTTTTGTAACAAATTCGGACAGTCACTCCGGGTCCCGGAGTTTGCACTTAATAGCGACCGGCCATGGTGACCCCGGAGCCAATCGCGTCAACAGGTCAATTACCAGCGTGACTGCAAGCTCGGTGACATTTCGTGGGTGGGCCCGGTGGTTGCGTGGAAGCAAATTCCTGCTCCTGCGGACTTCGCGGGAGCGGTCGCCTACCCAACCGCCACGTCCGGCGCATGCATTCGAACTTAACATGCCGCTGGACCTGGGTACGCCCGGTATGCGAAACACGGCTTTTGTATCCAACCGCGGGCCTGATATACTTGAGGTGAGGCACGCGCCCGTGCTGCCAACCCACAACGAGCCGATAGTTATAACCGCCCGCGTGACAGACAACGATGGCGTAGGTTCGGCCAGGCTATACTATCGGTCTGAGGGAAGCAACGCATTTACCAATACACTTATGGTCGATGATGGGTCTGGTGACGATTTGGTCGGGGGGGACGGCATCTTTACGGCTACGATACCAGGGACTCCCAGCGGAACAATGCGGGCTTTTTACATTTTAGCTAACGATGGTTCGGCATCAGCACAGTTCCCCACCAGGCTGGGAGCTACGGCTGAAGTACCTGACCGGACTTGCCTGGTTCGTGTCGGCGATACAACGCTGAGCACACAGTTTGCCAATTACCGCATCTGGCTCTCCGATGAGGTTATAAGTACTTTCAGGTCACGCCCCAATCTATCAAACGAATTGTTGGATTGTACGTTCGTTTTCAACGACACTGATGTATTCTATAATGTTCGAACCCGCTATCGTGGCAGTCCGTTCATTCGGAGCGGCTTTGGCCGGGACCCTCGTGACCGCTACGCATACCGTATTGACTTCAATCCGGACCAGAAGTTCTGCGGGCGCGAAGAGATTAATCTCGACAATACCGAGGGGGGCAACCGGGGGCCGCTCCAGGAACGAGCATCGTATTGGTTCCATAAGCAGATAGGTCTGCATTATTCAATGCAGGAGTTCGTGCGCCCCATCATCAACGGCAGGAGTCACGCTGTATATGAAGATGTGCAGAAGATTGACGGCGATTATATTGATAAATGGTTTTCGAGTGACAACGAGGGTTATATTCATAAGATAGATGACTACTTCGAGTACACAGCCGACGGTACGGGATACTCGAACCTTGATGAAGGATTAAAGTACGATTCCAGCCATCCGTTGCTTAAGGAAACCTATCGATGGGGATTTGAGAAGCGGTCGCATCGTGAGGACGACAATTGGGACCATCTGTTTGACCTTTCCGTTGCGCTGAATACGTCTTCTAACAGTCCAAATTATGAAGAAATTGTCGAGTCGGTCATCCATCCCGAACAATTTGCCCGGGTCCTGGCGGTTCGCCACGCTGTCGGCGACTGGGACAGCTATGGGTACAGGCGAGGAAAGAACAATTACTTCTACTACGCCCAGCAGGAGGGCAAGTGGTATCTCATACCATGGGACATCGATTTTACGCTCGGCTCGGGGGATGGGTCCAGCACGAACCTGTTCTCTGTGAACAGCGGCCAGTTCCCGGAGGTCAATCAGTTTCTAAACCACCCCAAATACAGGCGTATGTATCTGCAGGCGTTCGCAGATTTGGTTTACGGCCCATGGAATACGTCTTATGGGACGCAGAATCAGCCGACGGAATTCGACAGGTTTCTTGATGATGCCGCCGATGCACTGGTTGCCGACGGGCAGGGCAGCGGCCGGCGGGACGGAATCAAACAGTTCGTTCGTAGCCGTCGCTCTTATATACTGACGCAGATTCCGTCGCTGGCGTTCGAGATAACTACCAATGACGGCGAGGATTTTTGTACATCGGCTTCCACGGCAGTGATAAGGGGTGTGGCGCTTATAGGTGTAGGAGGTATATCGGTCAACGGGACACCCACGCCTGCGATTTTCTCGGGCGATAATGTGTTTGAAGTGGAGGTCTCTTTGGTAATGGGCCAGAATTTGATATCGCTTCAGGGACTTAGTGGCGTGGGGGAACCTGTGGTCGGTGCCATGGACTCTATTACGATAACCCGAGTACCATCTTGTGAGATTACCTCGATAGTACCAGATACTGTGTTCAACAACAGTACAGCACAGTTGACTATTTATGGAAGCGGCTTTGTGGCAAGGACAAGGACGTCGGTGACTATTGCAAGCTCGTCTGAAGAAATGGGCTTTGACGCCTTTTATGTCCAGAACAATCAGGCGTTTGACCGGATTAATGAGGCGACGCTGTTGCTGGACGACCCCACGCGCGGTGTTGGTGATGCCACACGGGCGGTTCATCCGTGGATAAACCTCTTAAACACGGGCGACCAGGGGGAGTTTACCAATGATATGAATTTTGCGCCGCCATTCGATGTGGACCGTTCGAACTTCGCA
>CAZJIR010000076.1:0-3197 GCA_964546095.1 uncultured Pirellulales bacterium | reverse complement strand
CGCAGTGCGGTTCACCGGTTTTATTGTCGCGCCATCGCCGGGAGTACGGTACTTTGGTGTAAACAGCGATGACGGATTCAGCCTGTGGATAGACGGCCAGCTTGTCGGTGAATATGCGGGTGCCCGTGCCCCTGCGACGACTGATGTCACGCAAAACCGAACCGACGGCACAATGACCTTTAACTTTCCGGCTGCCGGGGCGTATTTCCTTGTCCTTGATTACTATGAGAACGGTGGTGGAGAATCGATAGAATTCTTCCAGACAGACTCTACCGGCGGCAGCCGGCGGTTGATTAACGTTGATGCTGAACTCGTTGTGTATCGGGACGATGTTGCGAGGATTGAAGCGCGTAGTGTTATGGTCGTGGATGAGAGCAGAATCATCTGCAGCATCGACTTGTTTAATGCAGAGCCTGGCATGTGGAGCGTGATTGTTACGCCGGAATGCGGTGAAGCTGCTCAATGCCGTCTGGACGATGCGCTGCAGATTGTCCAGGCACGCTAACGATTGCGCTGGTTATATTTAAGAAGGGTGTGGTGGCTAAGATGTCAACACAGGGGGAGCATACATATCGGAAGATAACCTCAACAGGATGAATATTATTGGTCTGTCAGATTTACTTGGATTTAGGAAATCAATGTATCTATAGGTTTTAACGGCGTCGAACTTGGCGCGGGATAAGTAGGGATTTGAGTCGCGCAAGAAAATCTCCGATGCGCTTTTTTATCTTAGCCAGCAGGATTTGCCGACCAAGTGTTTTTAATTGCTGGTCGTTTGGCGCTAATGGAATTGCCTTCTTGATGTTCCTGGCAGCATCGTCCAATCTGCCCATTGACAAATAAACATAAGCTAAATCCCTTAAGCTTGAAATGTTCTTACTGTTGATGTCGAGGGCGTGTGTGAAGAATTCCGCGGCATCTCCAAATTCACCCTTTTTAGCTCTGATAGAACCGAGGTAGTAATAAGCATCCGCGTTGGAGCTATCGATATCGACCGCCTGCAACAGGCAATGTGTTGCATAATCAAGCTCACCAATCTTCAGAAACATCGACCCCATGGAAACCAGAGTATCTACATCCTCAGGAAAAGTTTCCAGCTCCGAAACCAGATATGCCCTTGCTTTTATCTGTTTCTCTATCATTAACGCGTGCTGGGCCAGCCTGTAGTATGGCCCTGCAAGTGTATTGTCATTTTGAAGTGCCTGATTGAAACATTCGACCGCCTTTTCGTAATTGCCGTCATTGAAAGCAATCTCTCCAAGATAAAACAGGGCGTGTGCGAAATCCGGCTCAAGCTCAAGTATCCTGTTGAACTTTTCCTTTGCTGGTTCGATATCGCCTGTCTCGAGCAGAAACAATCCAAAGTCAAAAATAACGTCGATATCACCCGGATTGATACGCAGCTCTGTTAGGAAATGCTCCCGGCTGCGCTCGGTCTGGCCGTCCGACCAGTAAGCTTGAGCGATTCGGTAGTTTATTTGTGGGTGGCTCGGTTCAAGTTCAGCCGTTCGCAGCCAGCAGCGAATAGCTTTTTTATACTGGCCACGGGCAAAAAGGCTGTTTCCGATATTATAATAGCACAGGCCGCAATGAGGTTTTATCTGCTGAGCCAGATAAAACATCTGCTCGGCTAAATCATGCAGACCCATTTCGGTATAGGTTATTATCCGATTGCAGTAACACGGCTCAAATCCCGGGTCAAGTTCCTGAATACGTTCAAAGGTATCAATTGCCAAATCGTATTGGCACGTGCGGGTATAATCGACCGCAAGCGAATTTAGTATTTCCAAATCATTAGGATTTAGCTGGAGTGCGATTTCGTATTCGCTTATCGCTTCCTCAAAGCGATTTATGGCATCCAGCGTCAGCGCCTTGTCGAAATGCCAGGAGCTATTTGAAGGATTTATCTCAAGAGCTGTCTCAAGTTCGTTAAGAGCAAGGGTCATTTTGCCATCTTCGTAAAGCTCGAAAGCCATCCTTGCCCTCCTCTCGGCTTTGTCGTAGGAACCAAATTCCATACCTTCGAAAAGCATAATACAACCCTGTCTTGGTTATCAAACGATGATTGGGAGTTTATCCAGCGTGGTTATCGCCAACAAAATACACTCAGGTTAGCGGTTTTTTTCTTGTGTTATGACCTTTTTGTGTGCACTAATATTTTGCTGGAAATATGAGGTATAAGCTCTTATAATTGAATAGTTTAGCTCCTGAAACTAAAATGGTATGAGTTGAGGTCATCCTGGTTGTGGATTGTTTTTCTGGAAACCCGAGACCGAGAGTCTTATAATGTATGGTTACCAGCCGGGGTGTAACTACACGTGAGTCGAATCACGTACCATAGATATAATTTGGAGAAGTGAGGCTATGATTAAAGAAATAAAAGGCCGAGTAACAGCCGGCAAGGGTAATTACGCTATTGTGGTCAGCAGATTCAATGAGTTCATTACTTCAAAACTGCTTGCCGGTGCGATAGATTGTCTCCAACGTCATGGTGCTGCTGATAAACAGATATTTGTGGTCTGGGTGCCGGGTTCCTGTGAAATTACACAGGTTTCCCAAAAACTTGCCAGCAGCGGCAAATATGTGGCCGTCCTTTGCCTCGGCGCGGTTATTCGAGGCCAAACCGCCCATTATGATTATGTCTGTCAGCAGGTAGTCCGCGGTATCGGACAAATCAACTATGATTCGGACACACCGGCCGTGTTTGGCGTACTGACCTGTGAAACACTCGAACAGGCGGTCGAAAGAGCCGGGACAAAAATGGGCAACGCCGGTGCTGACGCGGCTCAAACGGCTATGGAGATGGCCAACGTGATGGAACATTTAAGCAGTTTGGATTCGTGAGCGGCACTAAATGTTGTTTATTGCTTTTGCGAACCCGGCTCGTAGTTTAATATAGACTACGAATCACAAGCTATGAAGACGGACAAAAGAACAAGGGCCAGAGAACTGACAATGCAGGCGTTATATCAATTCGATGTGCAGGGCCCGGATGTATTTGAGCTTTTAGACCGATTCTTCATGGAAGCAGACGAAGACGAGTTTGTGCGTAAGCTCGCATCGGACTGGACAAAAGGAACCTGGGAAAATCTGGAACAGTGCGACGAACCGATAATTGCCTCGACGATAAAGTGGCAATTCACGAGGCTGTCACCTGTTGATAAGAGTATTTTAAGACTGGCGGTTTATCAGTTGAA
>CAZJIR010000075.1:0-9543 GCA_964546095.1 uncultured Pirellulales bacterium | reverse complement strand
TTCTTTGAAGGTCTTGGGCATACGGTAACCTACATTGACGATGATGATAGTGAGGTAGCTACTGAGAACGCAGCTCTCGCTTCGGATTTGGTTTATATTTCGGAATCGGTAGGTTCCGGGGACATTAAAAATGAAATCACAGAAATCCCAATTCCTATAATTGTAGCTGAACCATATGCCTGGGATGAGATGGGATTGACTATTGACCAGGGAGGTAATCAACTCTCCGACTCTGTGAATATTACGGTCATAGACCCTCATCATCCTATGGCCGCAGGGTATAGCGGCGATGTACCTGTTTTTACAGAACCTTCAGATATTCCAACAGGTAGAACCGGCGAAGGAGCAATTGTCATCGCACGAGGTTCCGGAAACACAATGCAAAATGCAGATGTTTACTTCCTGTATGAGCAGGGAGCATCTCTGGCCGTACCCGCCGCCGACGGTAGTGGAAACGTAGCGGCAGGTATTCGTATCGGCTTTTTTACTGCCAGTCCGATAGCACAGCAATTATTGAGCCAACAGGGCTTAGACCTTTTGGAAGCGGCGGTAAATTATGCACTTGGTCTTAGCCGTGAAGACGACCTTGCTTCAACACCAGCTCCCAGTAATGGAGCAATTAATGTACCATTGAGTACCTCACTTAGCTGGACACCGGGAGCGAGTGCTGACAGACATATTGTATATTTCGGCACTGATTTTGATGATGTCAATGAAGCAGGGCCAGACTCTACCGAAATTCTTCAGGGTACTGTGGACGTGAACAATTTTGGTCCATTATCACTTGAAGGAGGTACAACACATTATTGGCGTATTGATGAGCTTAGTGAAGGAGTAACCGATGACCCACAGAAAGGGCATGTGTGGACTTTCACGACCATCCCGGTGATTGCCTATGACCCCCGTCCGGCAAACGAAGAAGGGGCATCCATACCATTAGTGCTCAGATGGTCGCCAGGAGGAGACGTCCTCACGCATGAGGTGTATCTTGGTACCGAACCGACTGCCCTGGAGCATATCGCCACTAAACCAGCAGCAGACCCTACTTTCACTTTGAGAGGACTTGAAATCGGGCAGACATACTACTGGCGTGTTGATGAGGTCAATAATGGTATTACTTATATCGGCGATGTTTGGAGCTTTACGGTAACACGGAGAGTCGTGAATATCTGGTTCGAAGCAGAAGAAGCTGATGAAGTCAGAGACCCGATGTTGATTTATCCTGCCGCCGATGGAACCGATCCTGTATCAGATGCCGAAGGTCAGGGCCAGCCATCAGGTGGCTCGTATATTGGAACACCTGGATCAGTCTCCGGCAACAATGACCTTTGGACATTTGACGGCGCTTCATTCAATTTCACTGTGCCTGCGGGCACGTATGCAATCTGGGCCCGAGTCAGTAACGTACAGGACGACTCGTTCTGGGTCAGCATCCCGGATGGTCAGTATGATGTTCCGATTAACACAAGTGGCTGGATATTGTGGAATGGAATAAGCCCTGCAACTCCCGATTGGCATTGGGTAAGAGTTCATAGTGATGATGCCCCGGGCAATGCAGTTGTTAGCGTCACATTGGAAGCAGGAGAACATACTCTGCTATTTCTTCATCGTGAAAACGAAAACTTCCTGGATGCCATCCTTATCACTAACGAACTAAACCTTGAAGCTACGGATTTGCCTGAAGTGGTTCCGGAGATGTTATATACTCAGGCTCATCATCCAAATCCTCAGGACGGCGAAACAGAAGCACCGGCAGACGCTGTACTAAGCTGGCAGCCCGGTGCTTATGTTGAGGGTCAATCACCCAAACACAAAGTCTTCTTTAGTGAGAATTTCGATGATGTCAATGATGGTATTGGTGGAGTAGAGCAGGATGTCGAGTACTATCCCATTAATGGTACCCTCGATCTGGATTTTCAAAAGACTTACTATTGGCGTGTAGATGAGGTCAATAACACCACCGGCTGGGATGAGGGAAATGTATGGCAATTCACGGTAGCGAATTACTATGTTTTGGAAGATTTTGAGGACTACAATGATTACGAACCTGACAGGATATTCGATACATGGATAGATGGATGGGGCATCGAGACGAATGGTTCAATAATAGGCTATGAAGACCCTGATTTTGAAGCTGGAGAGCATTTCGTCGAGACTATATTTGTTCACGGCGGCTCCCAATCAATGCCGTATTTCTACGATAACACTACCGCCCAATACTCTGAGGCAACTATGACATTGACTTCCATGCGTGACTGGACTAAACAAGGTGTCGAAACCTTAACCGTTTGGTTCAAGGGTAATCCCTCAGCTTTCGTTGAGGAGCCCCCCGGTACCTACACATTAGCTGCTACCGGCGCCGATATTTGGGGCACATCTGATGAGTTCCGTTATGCCTATAAACAACTTTCCGGAAATGGCTCGATTTCGGCACAAGTACTCAGTGTAGAAAATACCGACCCCTGGGCCAAAGCTGGTGTGATGATTCGCCAGACTCTTGAGCCGGACTCCAAATTCGCCGCAGTGTATATTACACCAAGCAATGGTTGCAGATTCCAAGGTCGGCTAACTCCAGTCACTGAAGCCGTCAGTGACACATCAATAGCAACAGATGAGCAAATAGCAATTACAGCCCCCTATTGGATACGGATAGAACGTAACGGCGATAGTTTTAACGGTTATTACTCAAGCGATGGAGCGAATTGGCAGGCAATGACATGGAACCCACAGAGTATAGCAATGCCTACGAATGTTTATATAGGTCTGGCATTAACCAGCCACAGTTCTAATGTGTTTGGCAAAGCTGAATTCTCCAACATACAGACTACCGGGACTGTTAGCCAGCAAACGTGGGAACATCAAGCTATTGGTGTAGAAATGCCCAGCAATGAACCTGCGCCGATGTATATTGCTCTGGATGGTAGTGCTGTAGTCTATAACGAAAATCCGGATGCACCGCTGGCTGCTGAGTGGACCGAATGGAACATTAATCTGCAGGAGTTTGCCGGACAAGGTGTGAACTTTGCCAACGTTAATACGATTAGTATTGGTTTTGGCAACAGAGATAATCCACAGCAGCCTAGTGGCTTAGGCTTGGTGTATTTCGATGATATTCGACTGTATCCTCTGACACCAGAACCAGAGCCGATACCTTAAAAATTGGGAATTGAAACGGCAATTAAAAATTGCACGGTTGATTTAACATACTTCTGTAAATTCGGGGCTTATATCAATTCATTTGATATAAGCCCTTTTCTTATTTGACAATTGCTAAAGGAAGATGGATGCTTCGGATGTATAAAAACTTGCTATTTGACGCCTATTGGTGTATTTTTATGCATCAATGCAGACAAAGGTTGTAAAACTCGATACTAAAAAGATTAATATAGAGAAAATCAAAGAGGCTGCATCTATCATAGATGCAGGTGGTCTTGTAGCCTTTCCGACTGAAACCGTATATGGGATTGCCTGTCGAGCCCAAACGAATTCGCTAGTCAAATTAAACAATCTCAAAGGAAGAGACCCTGCTAAATCCTACACCTTACATATTGGGCAAAAAAACGACGTTAAGAAATATGTACCAACTTTAAGATTAAAAGCTGAGAAATTAATCACAAACGCCTGGCCTGGACCTTTGACCATTGTTTTTGAATTAGACCAGAAGAATATTGATAAACAAAAAAAGAATCTCGAAAAGGAGTGTTTTAAAAGTCTTTATAAAAATAATTCCGTAGGTATTCGCTGTCCGGATAATCCGATAGCGACAATGTTACTGCAAGCAACGCAAAATCCTGTAGTTGCGCCAAGCGCAAACACAACAGGTCAACCACCGGCAATTGATGCTGAGCAGGTTTTAACTCAGTTATCAGGTCAAATCGACGTATTGCTGGATGCAGGACCATGTAAATATAAAAAAAGTAGCACTGTTGTTAAAATAGGCAAAATACATATCGAGATTCTAAGGCCTGGTGTATATTCTCAAGAAGAGTTAGAAACAAAGTCGGCAATCCAGTTCTTGTTCGTTTGTACGGGCAACACCTGCCGAAGTCCGATGGCCGAAGGAATATTTCGAAAATATTTAGCAGAAAATTTGGAATGTAACATTGACCAGCTAAATAAAATTGGTTATAAAGTATGCTCTGCTGGCGTTATGGGTTTTAATGGCGCGCCGGCAAGCGCAGAGGCGATAGCTGCATGTGCAGCTAAGGGAGTAGATTTAAGAGCTCATAGAAATCAAGAACTGTCCATAGAGCTTATTGAAGGTAGTGATTTTATCTTTGCAATGGAGCGAATGCATCAGGAGAGAATTATTGCTCTTAATTCCAAGGCTGCAGGTAAGTGTTTTTTATTAGCGTCAGATAGAGGAATTTCTGACCCGATAGGTCATCCACAGGAATTTTTCAATAGTTGTGCTGATATGATTGAAACAGCAGTGAAGAACAGGATTAGTGAGCTTGTAATATGAAAATAGCAATTGGAAGTGACCATAGAGGTTTCGAATTAAAACAACAAATCAAGGCCATAGCAACTGAGTTAGGACATGAGTGTATCGATTTTGGTACAAGCGACAATAATCCCATTGATTACCCTGACCCAGCTTATTTAGTAGCCAAAGCGGTGTCAAACAAACAGGCCGACAAAGCCATCTTAGTCTGCGCAACCGGCATAGGAATGTGCATAGCGGCAAATAAAGTAAACGAAATCAGAGCAGCATTATGCCATGACGAGCTAAGTGCTCAGGTTTCCCGTGACCACAATGATGCAAATGTCCTTTGTTTATCGGGAGACCAGCTCGGAGAAGTACTACTGCGAAAAATAGTGGAGGTCTGGCTCAATACCGAATTCAGCGGTGGAAGACACGAAAGAAGAGTAAAAAAAATAAAAGCAATCGAACAAGGTGAAGACCCAAGAGAAATTAAAAACGGCTAACGTATCACGGATTGCTTTATAGTGGGTGGATTTTTATATTACAGCATGTAATACGAGTTCCGGAGGCACATTTAGCAGGGATGTAAAATAATTCTTAGAGATGTTTATACGTACACAAATCTTTCACTCGGATTTGAAGTTTGTAACAGGGTGGGCAAGGAGGCCTGCCCTATTTTTTTAAAAAATCAGAACACAACCAGACTTTTCATGACCCTCAGGAACAAAATAATTGTCAACCAAATTAACCAACACAGTTCTCATATAGCGCCGGATTGATTTGCCAATTACTCTAATTACAACTTCAATGGTGGTATTTTAATCTTGAGATGACTTTGCAATTTCTGTCTCAAATCTTTTGCAACCTTCGGGAATTCCTTAATAACGTTTTCAGACTGCGCCGGATCGGTTCTTAAGCTATAAAGACATGGCCCCTTGCCAAGGTTTTTCGTCCAAACGTTTTGGAAATAGTGCCAATCGAGATTATGAATCGCTCCAAATTTATTGAAAACCGTATAAACATTCTCATGGAGAGAGGGTACCTGCCCCGTTACCAGTTCCCACATATTTCGCCCGTCCATATTCTTATAATCATCAATCCCAAGCAGTCCAAGAAACGTGGGCATAAAATCGATAGCGCTAACAAGTCCATCAATACGCCTTCCATCAAAGCTCTTATCAGGATGTTTTATGATTAAAGGAATACGAGTAACACAGGCATTCAGAAGGCCGGGAGTCTTCTGGACACAGCCTTCCTCCCCAAGATGGGTCCCATGGTCAGTTGAAAACACAATGATTGTATCATCCGTCAAACCCATTTCTTCAATCCTTTTTAAGAAGCGGCCAATACAATAATCGCTGAATGTTACCTCCGCCGCATAAAGGTCTCTAATAACAGGTAAATCATCCGGACGAATATCCGCGTTTCTGACACCATATCCGAATAAATATCTTTCATAAGGATATTCATCACGATACATTTTCTGGAACCGCTTAGGCGCATCCCACGGCTCATGAGGGTCAAACATATCAACCCAGAGCATAAACGGGTCACCATTAGCATTTTGTTCGAGCCAATCAACAGCAGCGTTACAGGACTGGGCACAGAAGTAATCTTCCTCACTTTTTCTGTCCTGAGTGTTCATTAAATACTGACGCACATTTGCATCATAGCCCTTATTCCATAAATGTGCAGGCATATGCTTTTTCGGGTCGAACTTTTCTTTCGGGCCGCTTTTCCATCTATCAGTCTCTTGGCCGCGAATCCACTGCCATGAATCAAAGCCACGATGGAAATTATAGTTTGGTTTAAAATGATGATACGTATCAACAATAAAACTTGTTTTTATGCCATGCTTTTGCAGAACTTCGGCAAAAGTAATGTCACTACCAGCCAGCGGCTGCCACTTTGCTTCAGGAAGAACGCTTTTTCCTGTGTGATAAACCCTTCGGCAAGGAATTGTAGGCAATCCTTCAGCAGTAGCATCTGTAAATACAACACCCTCTCCTGCTAACTTATCAAGGTAGGGTGTTTTAACACGAGTACTGCCATAACAACCGAGATGATCCGCTCGGAACGTATCAGCGATGATTACAATCATATTAAGGCCGTTAGGTTTCGACTTCGTGGGAATGCGTGGAATTTGCTTTACAGAACTTTTCAAATCTCCCGTCCACACGGGCATTTTTGTTTCATCCTCCTTCACTTTCTCTGCACCACTTGCGACCAAGCCTACAGCGCCAGCTCCGGCTGCCACTCTTAAGAAATTCCTTCGGGTGAATAAATTTTCATCCTTATTTGGTGCGTGGGAAGATTTCATTTTCTTTGAATCCTGCTTTTTGTTAGCCATCATTGCTCTCCTTCCAAAAGCAAAAAAATGAGACTCTTTGAGGTCCCCAATTGTGTAGATACTTTATAACCAAAGACACAACAATATCAAACTTTGGCGGGAATTCGTTTTCGTTTGGTTGGGATAGCTTTGAGTGCTTCTTCTACTCTTTCTCTACCTACCTGAGTTTTACGACGCAACTTCTCTGCGGGACTAATGCCTATTGAGCGTAATTTTTTGTATCTGTTTTCAAGTAAATTATCGAGCTTTGTGCGTTTGAGGTCTCGCAGGGTTTTTACAACATATTGTTCGACGTTATGAACGGTATCGCGAAGATTCCGATGCGCTCCCCCAAGGGGCTCAGGAATCACCGTGTCAATCAATCCGAGCTTATACAAATCCCTGCTCGTTAATCTAAGCGCCTCCGCGGCTTGCGGCGCCTGTGCACCATCACGCCACAAGATTGCGGCACAACCTTCGGGTGATATAACCGAATAATATGCGAATTCAAGCATTGCCAGCTTATCGCCCACACCTATTCCGAGAGCACCGCCGGAGCCACCTTCCCCAATAACAACACAAATTACCGGCACTCTTAAACGTGACATTTCTGTAAGGTTAACAGCTATGGCCTGGGCCTGACCTCTCTCTTCAGCCCCAATGCCTGGATATGCGCCCGGAGTGTCAATAAAAGTAACGACAGGGATTCCAAACTTCTCGGCAAATTTCATCTTGGCCAAAGCTTTACGATAACCCTCCGGATTTGGACATCCGAAATTACAGGCAACCTTTTGCTTTGTATTTTTACCTTTATTTTGACCAACAACTAATACTCTCTCTCTGCCGATCTGGCCAAAGCCTGTTACGATTGCACGGTCGTCGCCGAAGCATCTATCGCCGTGTAATTCGCGAAAATCCTTTACCATCAGGTTAAGATAGTCGGAAAGAAGAGGTCTGTCCGGATGGCGTGCCACCTGAACAGTTTGCCAGGCGGTCAGACTCGAATAGATTCGCTTTAGTTCCGTGACCTGTCGTTTTTGAAGCTGACGAATCTCGGCAGAATAGTCAATGCCTTTGATTGAACTGAGCTTGCGCAGCTCATCCATCTGGCTGTCGAGGTTAGCAACCTTTTCCTCAAAATTGAGGTGGCCGCCATTGCTTAGACTGTTATTATTGTCCGGCATCTTTTCTATTTTAGTATCTCGCCCTGCCATAAGCATACAACGAGAATGCTCACAAAAAAATCGCCCATACATAACGGGCATTCATTTAAAGGTAAGATATTAGCATTTTAATAGCACAAATCAAAGAAAAAATTTGACATTTGAAGGGTTGTGCAGTACTTTTTAGCGGAATCTATTCTAAGGTGTATTTCTATAAGGCCTTGACTATGAAAGACTTAAAGCAAACTACTGTTATAGGATTGGGACTTTTAGGCGGCTCGATATCATTAGCTGTTTTACGCTCTTTTCCTCGAGTAAGAATGGTAGGTTACACGCATCGCCCAAGCACTCGCGCGAAAGCTAAAAAACTATCAGTAGCAACCGAAATCGCCAACTGTCTGCAATCAAGTGTATCTGAGGCCGACCTCGTTATTCTTGCTACACCCATAGTAACATTCGAAAAAACTTTCAGTGAAATAGCCGATGCACTACCAAGTGGCTGTATTGTTACTGACGTCGGCTCAACAAAAGTCCTTCCCCACCGCTGGGCAGCTAAGAAGCTGCCGAAGAGGGTTCACTATGTTGGTTCGCATCCAATCGCGGGCTCAGAACAAAGGGGTATCGAATTCGCCAGAGACGATTTGTTCGACAAGGCAATGTGTATTTTAACAACTACAAAAAAGACCAATCAGCAAACAGTACACACCCTGAAAACGTTCTGGTCAAAACTCGGCTGCTTCGTGAAGTTAATGACACCGGTTGAGCACGACAGAATCTTTGCAAATGTAAGCCATATACCACATATAACGGCGGCGGCATTGATAAACGCCAACAAAAGCGAAGAATTGAAATTTGCAGGCAAAGGATTTATGGATACCTCAAGAATAGCATCAGGACCGGTTAATATCTGGGCCGACATACTACTGACAAATGCTAACAACACTATCAGGGGTATCGACAAAATCATCGCTGAATTACTGAAACTTCAAAAAGCAATAAAAAAAGACAATAAAAGAGAAGTCGAAAAACTGCTTGAGAAAGCAAAAACAAAACGAACAGCATTGATAAAATATAAAATTAAAAAGAAGGAACTAATATCGTGAAACAATGGCGATTTGAGGTTTTTAACCGTTCGGGCTTTTCCGATGTACACGGTAGGAGCGTGTTGGAAGACATCAAAGAGCTGGGTATCAACTCGGTACAGGCGGTTCAATCAGCTAAGGTCTTTCTTATCGAGGCGGATTTTGATAAAAGCTTCGCTGAGCGTTTGGCACAAGAGCTTCTGAGTGACCCGGTCTGTGAAGAGTATTATATTGGCAGAAGCAGTGCACCGGCTGGTCTGGCAAAGGCAACATTAATCGAAGTGCATCTAAAAAGTGGCGTTACCGACCCGGTGGCCGAGTCGGTAATGGCGGCGGTTGCCGATATGGGTGTTAAAGCCAACAATGTTCGAACCGCCCGTAAATACGTCCTTTTGGGTGAGATTACACAAAATCAGGCAGATACAATCACCAAGAAAATTTTGGCAAACGACTGTATTGAAGATTGTGTCATAGGAAATGAAGCAGAACCACCAAGCCCACATCTTAAACCATACGAACTGCAAATAATACATTGGCCTATTC
>CAZJIR010000074.1:0-9550 GCA_964546095.1 uncultured Pirellulales bacterium | reverse complement strand
ACCAGTCTAGAATCTCCTTTAAAGACTTTCTCTTGCTATTACTTGCAAGAAAACATTGAGCCTCTTCAAAATTCAACTGGAAAATATCAATTTCATTGAAAGTGTTCTTTTCGTCCCAAAATTCCCATCCATGTTTAATTTGACTATTTCCAAATACAGTATATATTAGACTTCTATTATGGTACCTTTTTACGATATCCTTGGTTAAGGCGCCGTCAACGCTATCACTTTGAATATGCCCAATCATAATGGGGCCCGGGCTCTCATCAAATAGAGCATCAATGACATCAAGTTGGCTTTCCAATTGACCGCGAAAATGTTCTGCTCCATCTAGTTTTTGCACAAACACTGTTCTGCGAGTACTACCCGCCAGGATTATCGACGTTGGTGTCTTTATCGAGCAATTAAGAAAAGAGTCAGAATTAACATATGCGCTTATGGATTCAGGAGATTTGGCTTTAGTCAAAGCTTTGAGCACCTCTTCACGAATATATTTTCCTGCTTTGTCATTACCTATGGGAAGTATTGGCATTGATGCATAGCCTGCAGCCATCAGGCGTAATGCAAAATTTGCTCCGCTTCCACCAATAAGATCCTGCAATTCGACTGTGTGCTTATTGCCGAGAATTACCTCATTTCTAGATTTAACGATTATTTCGCAATATCCACTTCCGATAGCAATGGCTGGCTTTCTGGGATTTGTGCGCAGAACCATGAAATCTTCAAGTTTCTTTATGATTTCATCTTGTTGTTCTTCCGCTTTTTTATAAAATTGTTCAAAAAGTTCTTGAACATCTTCACCATACATCAATTCTGCTAATGCATTTCCGATTTGAAAGGGTAACAATGAAACCATCGCTTTCTTAAAGCGCTTTTGTTTACAAAGGTCAAAGAACCTCTTTAAAGTAGTGTTTTTCCTTCCATTATTCATTTTAAGTCTGCCTTATAAATAAAGACAATAGTTGAAATGTTGGCAAGAAACATCACTTCCTCTCACATAGTTACGTCTGGAATCCTTATATGATACCAGAAACATACTTAGAACGAAAGTATTTCCTCACAAAAACGAAGATATTGGTTTGTCTATTTTTTAATCAGGTGAAATACACGAAAGCCAGAAAAAGCTTGGTATAGTAATTTTTGACAAGGGTATTGATGAACTCAGAAAAAAAGATTAGAACCATCGCTAATTTTTGCTCTACATAAAATCATATCCCCGCTCTCATCTGCCAAAATGGCACAATAATTGACATTTTAAGGCTTGTTCCCGCCTGCGTAGTAATCCCGAAAACAGCCCTCATAAAAACTTAACCTCTTACCAAAAAACAAGTTAGCCAGTCCCTACCGATACAGCCCCCCAACTGGCACGTCTTTTGCATATATTTTAGAATCGTGAGATGACAATATATCGAAAGGAGCTTCACAATGGCTAAAATCATTGGAATAGATTTAGGAACGACAAATTCAGTGGTCGCGGTAATGGAAGGCTCGGCACCGAAGGTGCTTATAAATTCTTCGGGCTCCCGGCTGACCCCTTCTGTAGTCGGCTTCACCGACAAGGCCGAAAGGCTCGTCGGCCAGATAGCACGGCATCAGCAGGTAACCAACCCTGAAAACACCGTATTTTCAATTAAACGTTTTATGGGCCGGCGTCATAACGAAGTATCGTCGGAAGAAAAGATTGTCCCTTACAAAATCACCGGTGCCTCGGACGAGCTGGTCAAGGTAGATGTCCGCGGCAAGGAATACACCCCGCCTGAGATATCGGCCATGATTCTACAGGACCTGAAAAAGACTGCCGAAGATTACCTGGGCGAAAAAGTAACTAACGCCGTTATAACCGTGCCCGCTTACTTTAACGATGCACAGCGTCAGGCGACCAAAGACGCCGGCAAAATCGCAGGTCTCGAAGTCGAGCGTATCATTAACGAACCGACCGCAGCAGCTCTTGCTTACGGCCTTGAAAGAAAGAAAAATGAAAAAGTCGCCATCTTCGACTTTGGCGGTGGAACCTTCGACATTTCCATCCTCGATATCGGCGATAATGTCTTTGAAGTACTCAGCACCAACGGTGATACCCATCTCGGTGGTGACGACCTGGATGCTGTCTTGATAAACCACCTTGCTGACGAATTCAAAAAGACCGAAGGTATCGATCTGCGGAACGACCCGATGGCTCATCAGCGTCTTAAGGAGGCCGCCGAAAAAGCAAAGTGCGAATTGAGTACTCAGCTTGAGAGCACGGTCAATCTGCCCTTTATTACCGCCGACGCCTCCGGGCCCAAGCACCTGCAAATTACTATTTCTCGAAGCAAGTTCGAATCGCTCGTGGAGCCTATTCTTAATCGGCTTAAAGACCCGTGCCACAAGGCAATCAAGGATGCAAAACTGGATACCAGTGAAATTTCTGAGACACTGCTCGTCGGCGGCTCAACGAGAATCCCAAAAGTTCAGGAAATCGTAAAGGACATCTTCGGCAAAGAGCCGAACAAGAGCATAAATCCTGACGAAGTCGTCGCAGTCGGCGCCGCCATTCAGGGCGCCGTCTTGGCCGGTGACGCAGGCGTAAAAGATATCCTGCTTCTGGATGTAACGCCGCTTTCGTTAGGCGTTGAAACATTAGGCGGAGTTATGACAAGATTGATTGAACGCAACACTACTATTCCGACCAGCAAGAAGGAAATTTTCTCAACCGCCGCCGACGGTCAGACTACTGTTGACATTCACATCCTGCAGGGTGAACGCGAATTCGCAAGGGACAACCGCACACTCGGCAGGTTCCAGCTTGCCGAGATTGCACCCGCGCCGCGTGGCATGCCCCAGATTGAGGTCGCCTTCGATATCGACGCCAACGGAATTCTAAATGTTTCAGCCAAGGACCTCGGCACAGGCAAGCAGCAGTCGATTGAGATTAAATCCAGCTCAGGCCTCAGCGATGAAGAAGTTGGGAAGATGGCCAAGGACGCCGAAATCCATGCAGAGGAAGATAAAAAGAAAAGAGAAGTTGTTGACTTAAAGAACCAGGCCGACCAGTTGATTTACTCAACAGAAAAAACACTAAAAGAACACGGTGACAAGGTCCCCGCCGATGTCAGGGGCAATATCGAGAACGCGGCCAATAACCTCAAAGAAGCGGCAAAAGGCGAAGATGCCGATGCGATAAAAAAGGCCATTGAAAACCTCGGCAATGTCAGTCAGGAACTGGGCAAAGTGCTTTACGAAGAGGCCGCCAAGAAGCAGGCCGCTTCAGCCCCAACGGGCCAAGCAGGCGAGGCACCACCTCCACCACCCGAAGGTGAAGCGAAAAGAAAACCGCCGGAAGACGTAATCGACGCCGAATTTGAAGTAAAGGACAACTGATAAAAAATATATAAAGCCTGTAAGCTAACAGTTTATGACTCCTTCTATCGGGTCAGGCTCACCTGATAGAATATCGCAAATAAATAAGCCGAGGCGCAAAATTGAAGATTCAATTACCCGCTTCGGCTTATTTGCTTTTCATAAAAGTAACCGAACGTACATGCCATAGCTTCAGATGATATACAATCTGGACATTTGGACGGTTATTTGGTACAATGTTCTTTGTTGAAGATAAAAACGGGGATTAAGTTTTATGTAGGGTCCATTGGAGAGCAGGAGGTTATCAGTGTTGAAAAAATATCTACTCTTTCTTGCAATCAGCATAGCTTACCTTCTCCCGGCAACCGCCCAGGCGCAAGCCAGTCTGACATCAATCACCCCGAACACCGAAACCATAGGTCTATATAAAAAGTTCGAACTAACCTTTATCCTTTCAGAAAGCTACAGTAATCCTTTCGATACCGACATTGTTGATATTACGGCTACTTTCACCAGACCCGATGGCAACGATGTTGAAGTCCCCGCCTTTTTCTATGAGGAATACGATGAAGACCGGCACGGGGAATATGTTAACGGCAGAAACCCATGCTGGAAGGTGCGCTTTGCCCCATCTCAACTCGGCACCTACACAATCAACCAGATTAAGGTCATTGACCATCGAGGCACTAATACGATTGACCCGGGCATAACCTTTATCTGCGTCGAAAGTGATGAAAAGGGTATCATCAGACCGGACAGCCGAAATCCTTACTATATGCGGTATGATAACAATGAACCCTACATACCCATCGGCCATAATGTAGGGTGGTGGAATGAAGATGGAACCGACCAGTGGAAAGACACCTTTACAAAAATGGGACGCGTCGGGGAAAACTGGACCCGCATCTGGATGACCCATTTCTATCAGGGCACAACTCTCGAATGGAGGTCCCATAAACAATACTATGACGGCGTGGGCGTAATCAGCCTGCCGATTGCATGGAGGCTGGACCGGATAGTTGAAAGTTGCGAGCAAAACGGTATTTCAATGCAGTTGGCCTTACAGCATCACGGCCAGTTCAGCACAAGCACCAACCCAAACTGGGACGACAATCCTTACAACATTATTCACGCCGCAACCGACGGAGGCTTCCTTGAGAATGCCGCGGATTTCTTCACCGACCCCGAGGCACGCAGAATAACAAAGTACAAATATCGCTATATCATCGCTCGCTGGGGCTATTCGGGCGCTATTTTGGCATGGGAACTTTTCAACGAAGTTCAATACACCGACGGCTGGCGAAACGACCGCGCCTCAGTCGTGGACTGGCACGATGAAATGGCCAGCTACATAAAGTCTGTTGACCCGTTCGGCCACCTGGTTACTACAAGCTCCGACGGCTCAGGTTTCGAGAACATCTGGACTCAGGACAATATAGACCTTGTACAGGTTCATTACTATGGCTCCTACACGATAAACTTCTTCGACGAGGCATTCAACAGACTCAGCATCCACAACAAGCCGGTCATTATGGGTGAATTCGGCGACTTCGACCGAAGCGACCCTGATGAAGGCAGTTTAGTTCTCCACAACGGCATCTGGAGTGCATTTCACGTCAACTCTACCGCCAATTTATGGTGGTGGGACAATTTTATTGAACTATATAATCGTTATGAAGAATTTAAAGCCCTTTCAGTTTACACAGAAGCAGAAGACCCCGCCGCTCATAACCTTTCCAAAGCAGATATTACAATTCCCGGCCTGCCCTTATGGGCCTCTGCCACGCCGGGCCTGTCGGATTTCTATGCCGTCTCAACGCAGACCGTCTTTGACATTCAGCCCGATGGAAGTATCTCAGGAATGGGAAACCTCTCTCAGTGGCTGCATGGCACATCCAAAGACCACCTTGGCGTGCGCTCTGACCCAACCTTCAATATCGATATGGCAGGCAGCGGCGTCTTGAGAATCCATGTTCAGGAGGTTTCAGGCTGGGGTAATAACCGCCTGCGGGTGCTTGTTGATGCGCAGAATGTCTTTTCCTCATCTTATGTAAATGGTTCGGAAGACTTTGTGATAGAAGTCCCGCTTCCTGCTGGCCGCCACGCCGTGAAAATCGAGAACACAGGGCAGGACTGGTTTCATATCTCTAACTATGAATTCAAAGAGAACAACAACGGCGATGCAGGTTACCTTCGGTTCCTTGGCCTGTCCGGCGATGACCATGCTTACATCTGGATTTATGACATTGACAGCCAAAAAGGCAGAACTCCCTATGGAACATTCTCTGATGTGAATTTCGTTTTGAGCGGTCTTAGTGATGGCCATTATACTATAGAAGCCTACGAAACACGCGCCGAAGGCGGTGTCATCGATGTTAACCAGGCTAATTGCCAAAACAACGAATTGATTATCGAGCTTCCTGATTTTGAACGTGACATTGCCGTCAAGGTCAGGCCGCTTCAATAACCCTGCTACGGGAATGATTCATTGAACTTGTAATTTATTTCCTTACTCATTCACTTTATTTTACAGTTTTTCCCAAAGCATCCAAAGGCTCTTCGATAGTGAGCCTGCCCCCGAAAGCCACCACCAGATTCGGAAGGTCGTACACCTTTAACGCACCATATACCGTGTTGACCTGCTGGTTATAAGACCGTCCCAGCTCTATCACGTTCGACCATGATACCAATGAACGTATTGACTTCACCGAGCCGAAAAGATTCGGCTCAAGCGCTGTGCTGTGGAGCGCAGGCACGCCGACATTGCCTACTGCAACTAAATCCACTGGCTCTGGATACTTCCGCCTCAAAAAACGCGCGCAAACCAGTACATCTTCCGCCCGCATTCCAACGTAGGAGCACCCGAGCAGATACGCCGTATAAACATCCTTCCAATCGAGCCCGATCGCCTCGGTAAATTTATTTTGTTTAAGCTGCTGCGTCTCTCCCGTTCCGCGCAGGTCCACAGCCAACACCAATCGACCGGCACTTACCAATTTTTCAATAGGCCCGCCGACTGCCGCATCTGCATCCTTGCCCTTTTCGTGAATGTATAAAACCACACCACGGCCAGCTGTTTGTCCGCTTTCTTCGGGAACAAACATCAGCGCCGGCAAATAGATACCATCCTCCGGTTTCAAAATCATTTTTCGAATCTCATAGCCGTCTCGCTCAACAACACCGACTTCCTCCACTTTCGGCGCAGCTAATTCCGCAAGCCTGCGTACACCGGCAATCCGACGCACTTCATCCAACAGTTCATTATGGTCTTTTGTTGCCCACAGCTTTTTGCGCTGACTTACCAGCTCCTTTTCCAAATCCCGATTCAGGTCATAAGCCGACCGCGCACCCTCCAACAACATTACCTGTCCGCCCGGAGCACACCGAACCTCATCATCGCTGAGCAATTTAATATCCGGCTCGGTAATCGGCTCATCTTTTTCAAGCAGCCATCGTGACATCCACCGCACAACGCTCTGCCGCTGAAGCTTGTTGTAATTATGTTCGGCATCATTCTCCAAAAGGTCTATCCGCTCGGCAAAACCCATGCGGGAATACAGCCGCTTCGCATAACGAAAAGACTCCCACGTCCCAACAATATCGAAAAAGTCCCTTGTCGCCGCACATATCAGTATCGGCGTCGGTGCGCGCATCATCAGATAATCGGCGTGGTCCATCCCGAACGCAAGCTGACCGTATATGTTCTGCTCCGCATCCTGCACACCGATAGTATCCAGCAGTCGCTCGAAGCTGGTTATATAGCAGCTCGGCGCCGCCGCGATTATGCGCTCATCCAGCGCCATCAAATAAGATGTTTGTGTCCCCCCGCCGCTGTTGCCCGTGCAGCCGATGT
The DNA here is from genome assembly GCA_964546095.1 of uncultured Pirellulales bacterium. Lineage (GTDB taxonomy): Bacteria > Planctomycetota > Phycisphaerae > Sedimentisphaerales > Anaerobacaceae > NIOZ-UU13. The sequence goes on along the minus strand of CAZJIR010000074.1, from coordinate 2,358 downwards.
GATTCGAATCAACTTCCGGCCGCGATTGCAGATAGTCAATGCCACGCATACCATCCCATATCTCGAAACTTGCAGTGCCGCGCCCGAGCAGGATACTGCCGACGCCAAGCATAGTGTGTGCCCTTGTGCCCCAAAGTGCTGGCCACTCCGAAAGTATCTGCCCCCGTTCACCCTGGTCAACCGGGTCAAAAACCAGCGCCGCCATTCCATTCAGAGCCAGCAATGCACCCATTGTTTGGTAGGTCTCATGCCCTTTGCCATTGCGGCTGTGCCCGCACGGCACCAGCACCCCCGGATACGGAGGATTGTATTTTTCTTCGACGGGCAAAAATAATAAAGAACTGACGTAATGCCCCGGCTGACTTTCAAAGATGACTTTCTCCACTCGGTAACCGTCGCGCAAAACAACGCCCGTCACCCGCGGATTCAATGGCGTACGCTCCGGCAAACCACCGATTGCCCAGATAAATTTTTCATGCAGATTCTTTTGATATTCTTCTATCTGCTCCGGCGTTTTACGCCGCTCATACCGGACTTTCCAATCATCAAATCTCCGCTGCGCCGACCGCCGAAGATAATGACTCATCATATCATCCGGCTTCACGCCATCTATGGTTTCAGGTAAAACTCGCAGGTCTTCATCAGCCAAAGCCGCCCCGCCGACTATCAGGCTCAAACATACAACTCTTATAAATACTCTCGCTCGACGCATAATTTTCTTACCTCCTCTTCAATACTTTTTAATGCTACTTCCCAATACAGAACCTGCTGAATATCTGCTCTAATATCTGCTCATCAACCTGTTGACATATTGGCTGGCCGATACTGGAAACCGCTTCGTAAGCAGCCCTGAGCATCATTGCCGCAACCTCATCATTGCCCGCCCTCAGCTCTTCGGCCGATTCACTTACGTTTTCAATCGCTTCAGTCACGGCCTGCTTATGCCGGGCGACAAGCGCAACGCCCACCGCCTGATGTTCGCTGCTCTCCTGTCTTGCTCTTCGGGTATCGAGTTTCGGGTATCCGGCATCGATTATTCTTTCATCGATTGTCTCCCGCAGTAGCTCTAAGCCGGCGCCGGTCTTCGCAGATGTAACCAATAGCTCAGCACCAAACAACCCCTTCAAATCAGCAAGGTGATTTGGCAGAATCTCTTCGGATACCAGATCGCATTTTGTCGCAACCGGCATTAAAATTTTCGGCTCTACAAGTCCGCGTATTGAAATATTTTCCAACCAATCGGTTTTTGAAACATCAACGCAGAACAAAACAATCGAGCTGTTACCCAGCGTCTCGATTGCAGCCTGATGGGCTAATTCATCGAGAATATTATCCGGCTGTAGCACTAGTCCCGCACAATCGAAAAGCACACACTCGCAATGCTCCAGCCTCAGCGGCGCGCTCAGAACGTCTCTGGTGGTATGGCGCTCACCTGAGACAATGCTCCTTTCTTTTTCAAGTAGTTTATTAAGCAAACTACTCTTGCCCGCATTTGTCGCACCGGCAATCCCCACCGCCGGCAATTCCATTAAGGATTCATACCTGATACTTCCCGACAGCAACCGCTCAAGCTGCCGTTTTATCCCGATGAGTCTTTCAACTATTTCCGTACCGGCCTTAAATTCTATATCTTCGCCGCTGAAATCCAGTCTGGCTTCGAGCAGGCCAAGACACTCCATCATCGCAGAGTGAATTTTTGATATAGCCTCGGACAATCTTCCGCTCAGAAGTTTTTCCGCCGCGGCCAACTGAAATTCGTTCGAGCTGACGACGATTTCATTCACCGCCTCGGCCTGGGCCAAATCTATTTTACCGTTCAGATACGCCCGCGCCGTGAACTCACCCGGCCCGGCCATCCGAAGCCCCCCGCCTGACAAACGATTAATCAGCGTCTCGGTAACAGCCGCATTCGTATGGATATGAATCTCGACTAAATCATCACCGGTATAAGAATGTGGAGCAAAAAAAAGATATAGCTGCGCTTCTATTTCGAGACCATCATCGATTTTCACGCTCGCCGCTGTCAGGGCATTGCCCTGCTTATTCACACATAAAGAATCAGGCAGGTTGAAAATCTTCGTGCAGGTTTCTATTGCACCGGAACCGGTTATACGAATGATTACTCTTTTATCCGGGGTCGGAGAACTAACCGCTACAATAGTTTCATCGGTGTCATATTTCGTATCTCGCATATCGTATCTCGTATCTCGTTTTTTCGTTTCACGCTTTACGAGATACGCTTCACGATTAAGTTTTAAAGAACGGCTTGGGTTTTTTCTTCTTTACTTTGCCGCCGGTCTTGCTCGTTACGGCGACCATTCCCTGTGATTCGGTTTCTTCTTTTTCCCTGATGTGTTT
>CAZJIR010000073.1:8644-9559 GCA_964546095.1 uncultured Pirellulales bacterium | reverse complement strand
CCGGCGAGGAACTGTTTTATGAGCATGTCCATATGAATTTTAAAGGTAATTATCTTTTAGCCAAAGCGATTTTCGAGCAGGTTGAAAAGATACTCCCGGCCCGGATAAAATTAAGCAAGGTGGATGAACGTCCTTTCCCTGCTGAAGAAGAATGTGCTCGATATTTAGCGTATACGCAGTGGGAAGGATACCAGATTGCAAGTAAGGTTCTCAATGATTATATTAAGCAGGCACCTTTCACGAACCAGCTCTATCATGACCAGCGGGTTAGTCAAATGGAACAGCAGCTCAAATCTCTTGAGGCTGCTATTACTCCGGAGATTATCGATGAAATTGAAGCTCAGTATCGCTTGGCGATTGAACAGACGCCCTCAGATTGGTGGCTGTGTTGGAAATACGCCGAAATGTTGAGCGAATTGGAGAAAAACAACCCTGCTGTCAAGTATTATCGTTTGGTTCTGGATTTTATGCCTTATCATTATGAGGCTTATGCCAAAATGGGTTTATTATTTGGTAAAGGGGGAGACATTGATGCAGCAATCGAGAATAATTTAAAGGCGGTACAAATATATCCTATCTTTGCAGAAGCGTATTTTAATTTAGGATTCGCATATCACCTCCAGAGAAGATTTGACGAGGCGGTTGAATATTATACCAAGGCGCTTCGATTAGTGCCGAATAGGGCGGAGACATACATTAATCTGGGATTGGTACTATTTCAGCAGGGAAAAGCCGATGAGGCGATGAAAACATATCAAGACGGCCTGAAACTTTTGCCGGATAATTTAGACCTGCATTATAATCTGGGCATTTTACTGCATGAGCAGGGACAGAGAGAGGAAGCTCTAAAAGAACTTCACGTCGCTTTAAAGATAGACCCTAATTCCGTCAAGGTACATAAAGTACTGAGGGCTA
>CAZJIR010000073.1:0-8634 GCA_964546095.1 uncultured Pirellulales bacterium | reverse complement strand
ATCTAATAGGTATTCTAAGAGAAACATCAAACGGAGTAAAACCTCAAAGCACCAGTCGGCAGGCAAAAGAATTGTTACCGCAGCTTCTATTGGTAGAGACAAACGCGAAGATATCGGACAATTACAAAAGAGGCGAATAACCGGTTGGCGCCTCTGGCTGTTTCGTGTTATTGCTCTTACCGTTATTCCGGCTTTGCTGTTCCTGCTGCTGGAGATTACGCTGCGCGTGGTTGGTTATGGTTTCCCAACAACCACAACCATCAAATGCAAAGTAAGTAACACGGATTCTTACTGTAGTAACGTCAAATTTTCCTGGCGATTCTTCCCCCCAGCCATCGCCCGAGCAACCGACCCGTTTGTTTTTCCTGCTAATAAATCAAACGATACCTATCGAGTCTTTGTGATGGGAGCTTCCGCTGCAGCAGGCACACCGGATGGGGCGTTTTCTTTCGGAAGGATTCTACGGGTGATATTGCGTCAGCGATATCCAAAAGCGAATTTCGAAGTAATTACTGCTGCAATGCCGGCCATAAATTCACATGTGGTTCTGGAGATTATGAAAGACTGTGCCAATCACCAGGCTGATTTATTTGTCATATACCTGGGCAACAACGAGGTGGTCGGGCCGTACGGAGCGGGAACTGTTTTTACACCTCTTAGCTCCAATCTGTCTCTCATTCGCTTTGGTATCGCGTTTAAAGCCACCAGGCTGGGCCAACTTATGACGAATCTGCTGGAATCGGTTGGCGCCGGTGATGTCCCCGAGGTTTGGCGCGGCATGAAAATGTTTCTCGAAAAGCAAGTGCGGGCTGATGACCCCGGCCTTAAAACTGTTTACCAACATTTCCAAAGTAACCTCAAAGATATTGGACGTATTGCTCGTAAAAACGAGACCAAGATAATCTTTTGTACCGTAGGCAGCAACTTGAAAAACTCTCCGCCGTTTGCTTCACTGCACAGACCGGACTTGGCAGAGACGGAGCAGAAAAAATGGAGCGATATTTACCGGCGGGGGATGGAATTCGAGTCATCGGATAATTGTGCTGAGGCAGTGCAACGATATTTAGAAGCTGCCGAAATCGATGACCAATACGCAGATTTACAGTTTCGACTGGGGAGATGTTATTGGATAAAGGGCCAGTATGATAAAGCTCGAACCAGATACATCCGAGCGCGAGAATTAGACACGCTTAGGTTTCGTGCCGACACAAGGATTAACGAGATTGTTAGAGACGTAGCCGGCAACAAATCTGCTGATGGTGTTTATCTTGTAGATGCTGTCGGCGTTTTTGAAAAGAACAGCCCCTACGAAACTCCAGGTGGGGAGCTCTTCTATGAGCACGTCCACATGAATTTTAAGGGTAACTATCTTCTGGCTGAGGCAATTTTCAAACAGGTGGAAAAGATACTTCCGGAGCGGATAAAACGTTACAAGGCGGATGAACATCCTGTCTCTACCGAGGCAGAATGTGCACGATATTTAGCGTACACGGATTGGGACCAGCACAGGATTGCTGGTAAAGTTCTAAATGAATACCTAAAGCAGCCACCTTTTACGAACCAGCTTTATCATGAACAACGAGTCTGGCAAATGGAGCAAAAAATCAAAGCCCTTGAGGCAGCTCCGGAGGTTATTAATGAAATAGAGTCTCAGTATCGCTGGGCGATTGAACAAACCCCCTCGGATTCGTGGCTACATTGGAAATACAGCCTGTTTCTGGAGGATTTGGGGAAGTACGGCGATGCCGCCAGGCAGAATCGTTTGGTCATTGATTATATGCCGCATCATTACGAGGCTTATGCCAAATTAGGTTTCTTATATGGCAAACAGGGAGACCTTGATGCAGCTATCGCCCATAATTTAAAGGCGGTACAAATCTACCCCGGCTATGCTGAAGCATATTACAATTTAGGATTTGCCTGTCAACTTCAGAGAAGGTTCGACAAGGCTGTTGAAAATTATTATAAGGTGATTCGATTGATGCCGGATAATACACCAGCTTACAATAATCTGGGATTAGTGCTGTACCAGCAGGGCAAGGTTGACGAAGCATTGGAAACATACCGAAATGGGTTGATAGCTATGCCGGAAAATTTAAATCTGCATTACAATTTTGGTATTCTATTGGAAAAGCAAGGAAGCAGAGACGAGGCTATCGAAGAGCTCCGTACTGCTTTACAGATAGACCCTAATTCCGTCAAGGTGCGTAAAATGCTGAATACCGTCCTGAGAGAACGAAATTGAAATGACCGCAAATGTGTGCCAAACGGAGAAAAGAATCTAATAGGTATTCTAAGAGAAACATCAAACGGCGCAGAACAAAGCTACACACGCCGGCATATAAAACACTTATTTCCAGAATCTTCAGGAGTGAAAAAAAACAAAAGCATATTGAAGAAGTGCCACATAAGCCTATAATCGGCTGGCGTCTATGGCTGTTTCGCGTTGCTGCTCTTACTGCTGTTCCCGTTCTGCTATTTTTGCTTTTAGAGCTGGGTTTGCGTGTAGCCGGTTACGGTTTTCCTGCTGATGCGATTATCAAGTGTAAGGTGGGTGGTGAAGTATCTTATTGTGACAATGTTAAGTTTTGTTGGCGGTTTTTTCCGAAAGAAATTGCCCGGGAATTTAATCCATTTAGATTTTCAGCGGACAAATCAAAAGATACCTATCGAATTTTTGTCTTAGGCGCATCCGCAGCTCAGGGTGAGCCGGATGGAGCCTTTGGTTTTGGACGCGTCCTGCAGGTAATGTTACAGGACAGGTATCCGGGTATAAATTTTGAAGTTATCATAGCCGCGACGGCGGCGATAAATTCTCATGTAGTTGTAGAAATAGCAAAAAGCTGTGCTCAGCACGAACCGGATTTGTTCATTGTATATCTTGGTAACAATGAAGTGACCGGCCCGTACGGAGCAGGTACGGTCTTTGCGCCACTTTTACCAAGCTTATCTGTTATCCGTACGGGTATTGCTGTTAAAGCCACGAGGTTGGGACAACTGCTTACGGGTCTTGCCGAATGGGCAGGCGCCCAAAAAGGCAGACCAACGGCTTGGCGCGGCCTTGAAATGTTCCTCGAGAAGCAGATACGTTCGGGTGACCGGAATTTGGAGATGGTCTATCAGCATTTCCGAAGAAATCTGGAAGATATTACACAGATTGGCCACAATGCCGGAGCAAAGGTAATTCTGTGTACTGTGGGCAGTAATCTTAAAGACAATCCACCATTTGCGTCATTGCATCGGACGGATATGACCGAGGAAGAAAAAAACAGGTGGGATAATTTATACACACAAGCGGTGGAGTATGAATTTGCGGGCAAATATACCGAGGCGGTGGAATGTTATCTGGCGGCTGTTGAAATAGATAGTTCTTATGCAGACCTTCAGTTTCGTCTTGGCCGTTGCTATTGGGCCTTGCAAGACTATGATGCTGCAAGGCAAAGGTATATTGAAGCGCGTGAACTGGATACATTGCGGTTCAGGGCCGATGAACGAACCAATGAAATAATTCGCAGCGTAGCGGATTCACAGACTGAAAAAGCTGATTATTTGGTGGATGCTGTTAAGGTTTTTGAAAAGAACAGTCCCCATGAAACTCCCGGCGAGGAACTGTTCTATGAGCATGTGCATTTGAATTTCGAAGGAAACTACCTTCTGGCTAAGGCTGTATTTAACAAGGCCGAAGAGCTGCTTCCACAGCGAGTGACAGTTCGTCGAGCTGATAATTCCTTACCCTTAACACAAGCCGAGTGTGCCGAACGCCTGGCTTATACGGAGTGGGACCAATACGTAATTGCCGATGAGGTTCTTGGAAGGTTTATTAAAAAGCCGCCGTTTACTAATCAGCTATATCACGAAGAACAGATTAAAATGATGGAGCAAAAGCGCAATGCCTTAAAGGCTAATATTACTCCGGATGCGCTTGAAAAAGCGGCCGCTCAGTATCGCCAGGCAATTCAAAATTCCCATCAGGATGTGTTCCTGAAATGGAAATACGGTACGTTTTTAGTCAAAGAATTGAAGGACTACAGGAACGCAACTCAGCAGTTTCGGTTGGTACGGGACTCCATACCGCATTCCTATGTGGCTTACAGTGCTCTGGGGTCGGTATTAGAAGCGGCAGGTGACCTTGATACAGCTATCGCTTACTATTTAAATGCAGTGCGAATAAAGCCCACTTGCGGTGACGCACATTATTCTCTTGGGTGGGCTTACCAAAGGCGGGGCGAAACCAAAAAGGCCCTGGAACACTATTTTAAAGCAACAAGGTTCCTGCCCGGTCACGAATCCACATACAACAATTTAGCACATATACTCTACCAGCAGGGTAAAGCCGATGAAGCAATTGAAATATGTCGCAAGGGCCTGGTATTTATGCCGGACAGTCCCGTACTGCATTCTAACCTTGGTCTTCTCTTAAATGAGCAGGGACATAGAGATGCGGCAGTCAAAGAGCTTAATATTTCTCTTAAGTTAGACCCCAATTCAGTTACTACACGTAAAATCCTGGAATCTATATTGAAAAAAAGTGACTGACCAAAACCGGGTCGTTACGGACAACAACCATAAATAATAAGTCACTAAAATCTGCCCAAAATATCAGAAAAGCGGATAAATAAACGGTGCTATTGCTGTGCCGCCCAGCAACACTATCAAACCTAAAATCAGCAGGATAATCAGTATAGGCAGAAGCCACCACTTTTTATTATGTTTGAGAAAAAACCAGAATTCTGCGACCAGAGATGGCCGCTTTTGGCTGGCAAGTTCGTCGAACTTGCTGGTTTTTTTCTGTTGCGTGCTCTTGGACATTTATACTCTCCATTTTTAGAACTGGTGGAAATAGCTATCGAGACCATCATTTTGACGATGTATTTCCCAATAACTGCTGGCATCAGGGTCGAACTTGCGGCACAGCGGGTCTCGGCCTATCAGGCGAAAGATAAGTCCGATCGGCGTAAGTATAAGAAAGTAAAAAATCGCCAGTAACAAAAAGCTGACCACCCAGCCAATCGGAAGCGTCACTAATATTAAACCAATGTATATTATCCTTGTAAGTTTGGCCGAAATTATACTGCTCAGAAAAATAATAAAACCGATACCACAGATGATTAAAGCCCACTGCCCCCCAAGCCCCTTGAGCAAATAAAGCAATAAAGATATAACGGCTGATGCAATTAAGGCAATAATACCGAAATTACGAAGCTCTTTGCGTTCAGGTCGCCAGTTTATTTCAACTAATGACATCTTGAATCATTCCTACTTGCACAACAACTTAATCTAATTCAAACTGGGCTTTATATTCGTCTATTTCATGTTGCTTGGCTTGTGGTTGCTCTTCTTTGTAAAGCAATTGGTTTTCCATAACCAGAACGTCCATGTTTGTGGCCATAAAACAGCGGTAAGCGTGCTCTGGCGAGCAGACAATAGGTTCGCCGCGAACATTAAAACTTGTATTGATAATCACCGGACATCCGGTTTTTTCCTTAAACCGCTTCATCAATCGATGAAGCTTCGGATGACGCTCGGTATCGACAGTCTGGACGCGTGCTGAGTAATCCACGTGCGTAATAGCAGGTACGATACTGCGTTTGACCTTTAATCTATCAAGCCCTTTCAGCGATGCAATTGGTTTTTGTGATTGCAGGCGTTTGTCTTCCTGGACGCTGGCGACCAATAACATATATGGGCTGTCCTGCCCATTTTGCATTTCGAAGTAGTCATTCATATTCTCGCGCAGCACGCATGGTGCGAAGGGACGGAAAGACTCACGAAACTTGATTTTACGGTTCATTATCGATTGCATTTCTTCGCTTCGGGCGTCACCAATTATGCTGCGGTTTCCCAGAGCACGAGGTCCAAATTCCATCCGCCCCTGAAACATGCCGATTACTTTTCCATCGTTTATAAGGTCTGCCGCTTTGTCATATAGTTGTTGCTCGTCATCGAACGAATGATACATGGCATTGACCGAATCCAGAAACTCCCGGATTTGCCCATTACTGTATGCCGGTCCTAAAAGCGATGCCTGCTGCTTGTCCTTACCATCAACTTTTCGCTCATTGTCTAACAACTGATACCAGACAAACAAAGCAGCCCCAAGCGCCCCTCCGGCGTCACCTGCTGCGGGCTGTATCCAGATGTTATCGAATGGACCTTCTCGAAGTATTCGGCCGTTCCCTACACAGTTCAGAGCTACTCCACCCCCCAACACTAGATTTTTCATACCTGTTAAACGATGTACGTGTTTGGCGGCTCTTAGCATAATCTCTTCGGTGACCGCCTGGATAGAGGCGGCAATATCCATTTCACGTTGGGTCAGCGGCGATTCTGGCTTGCGGGCTGGACCGCCGAATAGTTTTTCAAATTTCGCATTAATCATCACAGTGTCATAGCAATAAGGAAAATAAGACAAATCCAGACGAAAGGAGCCATCTTCCTTAAGGTCTAATAGCTTTTCCATTATAACATCGTAATATTTCGGTTCTCCGTATGGTGCCAGGCCCATCATTTTGTATTCGCCTGAGTTAACGCGAAAGCCGGTGAAATACGTAAAGGCAGAATAGAGCAGCCCCAATGAATGAGGAAAGTGTATCACGTGTGTCAATTCGATTTTGTTTTTTCTGCCAATGCCGAAACTGCCGGTCGCCCATTCACCGACCCCATCCAGAGTGAGAATGGCGGCTTCATCGAAAGGTGAGGGGAAAAACGCACTTGCGGCATGGGATTCGTGATGTTCGGTAAAGACATAACGGCCTTTATACTTTTTGTGCAAGGCTCTATCCATTTCACGTGGTAAATGCAGCTTCAGTCGCAGCCATAACGGCAAACCCATCATGAATTGTCTAAAACCTCTCGGGGCATAACCAATGTAGGTTTCGAGCAGCCTTTCGAATTTCCGGAGCGGCTTCTCGTAAAAAACAACATAATCGAGCTGTTCGGCGGTAAGTTTCCCTGCTTGAAGACAGTACTCAACTGCATTTGATGGAAACCGGCTGTCGTGTTTTTTTCTTGTGAAGCGTTCCTCCTGTGCGGCGGCTACAATTTCGCCATCACGTACAAGCGCCGCGGCACTGTCATGGTAATAAGCCGATATTCCCAAAATATTCATACCGTCATATCCACTAAAATCAACTTGTGAATTGCTGTTTTAGAGACCCTAATAATCAAAAGACGATTATAATTTATATCGGCCGAAATGCAAAGCCAATAGAGTATCGAACCAAACCACTGAAGAAAAAGCGGTTTTTTCTTTCTGAAAGATGCTTTTTTGAATTAAAATTCGGTTTATTCTTGCAATTTCGACGCAAAATTATATATTTGTTGGTTCTGGTGGGATAAAGCCTCACCCTATATTAAAATTGAACAGGAGTATATTGTATGTCGAGAGTTTGTTATTTTACCGGTAAGCGAACGATTGCGGGTAGAAGTATAGCCCGGCGTGGCAAGGCTAAGTATCTCGGTGGTGTCGGTAGAAAAGTTACTGGCGTTACAAAGAGAAAATTTAAGCCAAATGTACAAAAAGTCCGGGCTGTTGTTGACGGCAAGGTATGCAGAATTAAGGTTTCGGCCAAAGCAATTCGTATGGGTCTTGTCCAAAAGCCTCCAAGGCGAGATTACAAGCCCGCCGAGAAGGCCACCAACTGACGAAGGTATTTTCATAGAGGATTTTCTTTGCAGCGGGGCGAATTCTGCCTCGCTTTTTCTTTAGACAGGGATTGGAAAATGACTAAAAAAATTGACTTTGCACAGGCCAGAAAAGTGGCCAGATTATCTCGTTTGGAATTGACCGAAGCGGAGATTGAGCAATTTACGGGACAATTAAGTGCAATCCTTGACTACGTGGAAAAAATGAACGAGCTCGATACCGCTGATGTTGAGCCGTTAGCGCATTGTTTGCCGATTAGTAACGTTTTCCGCCAGGATATCGCCAAAGAATCGCTTGGAACGGAAAAGGCATTGGCAAATGCCCCGCAGCGGGATGGAGAATTTTTCAAAGTGCCGAAAATTCTCGATGATAGTTCCGGTGCATAAGCATCGATATAACACAAATTTGAAGGTATTTACTAATGAAAGCGAGTTACTTAATAAGTTTTGTGTTTGTGGCTTTGTTGTTGATTGGTTGTGCACAGATGGAAAAAAGTAAGATGAACTCTGTTCCGGTTCAGCCTGGTGGTCAGCATTCCCAGACGTTTGAAAAGGCGATAACTAAAACTTTAAGCTGTAATTATTTGTTGTTTTTGCCGGAAAGTTATGGCAAGAAACAGCAGCGCTGGCCCTTAATTATGTTTCTGCATGGTGCAGGCGAACGTGGAAGTGATTTAAATAAAGTAAAAGTACACGGCCCACCGAAGATTGTCGAAAACCGAAAGGATTTTCCTTTTATCGTGGTCTCTCCACAGTGTCCCGAAGACGGTTGGTGGACGGGTAAAGTTGAAGTGCTGATAAATCTTTTAGATGATATTGTGTCCCGGTATGAGGTTAATACTGAAAGGATTTATCTTACTGGTTTGAGTATGGGCGGATTCGGCACCTGGTCTCTGGCCTCTGAATATCCCGAACGCTTTGCCGCTATCGCCCCTATTTGCGGCGGCGGTAACCGTATAATGGCTTTAAGACTCAGGGATATGCCTGTTT
>CAZJIR010000072.1:0-9688 GCA_964546095.1 uncultured Pirellulales bacterium | reverse complement strand
AAAGGCAAAAACTTGGAATCCGGTAACAGGGATTTTTGCATTAAAGTGAGCCTATTCGACATAATGAGTATTATCGTTATAATCCGTCACATCAAATGGTCCACTAACATGCTTTGCAGGAACCTTTGAATTAGGAATTTCATCACAGGCTAATCTATTAAAGTAATTGAGAACTATCAGCAAGAATATAAAGCGTTCACAACTAAAAAAGGCTTGACATTTCAATTCAATTCTGCTAAAATGTAGCAATGCTGAAGATTCGCTTTTTATGATTCAGATAACATGCTTTAGATGGATCTAAGCGATAGCTGACGGTAATAAGCCTTCAGCCTTTTCGAGCATGGGGGAGGGATTCACCAAATGAGTCATCAAAATCAGCCACTTCGCTGGCCATGGGTCTTCTAAAGCCGGTACTCGCTCGTTGTTTGTGGGTATCTTTATTATACCGGCACTTGCTACATTATAGTTTGACGGACTTAAAATTTAAAACGGAGAGGGTCGTTTATATGGTTCAAATAGCCAAATCACGCCGCAAGTCGGTATTGTTGCTCCTGCTTTTAGTCCTAATCACCGGTGTTGCATCCAAGCCCGTTAAAGCAACAATCACAGTAGATGGTAATGTCACACCATCTTACGATAGCTCTGATCCCTGGTATGTCGATATTACAAACTTAAAAGTTGGAGATTCTTCAAGTGGGAATATGGCAATCTCTGATGGCAGTTTGGTAGAAAACTATTACGGCTACGTCGGCTACAATCCAACCGGTTCGGGTGCAGTCATTGTCACCGGGGAAGATTCGATGTGGGATAATTTAGAGCCTCTCTATATTGGTTATTTTGGTGATGGTAGTATGATTGTATCCGAGGGCGCCAGTGTAAGATCTCTTATCGGCCAAATTGGGCGATTCGCCGATAGCACAGGCACTGTTACAGTTACAGGCGCAGGTTCAAACTGGTATAGTCTGACTAATTTCTATATCGGTTCATATGGCAATGGTAGCGCGGTAATCTCTGACGGCGGCAGGATTAGTACCGATAACCTTGCCAACATAGGTTATAATGCAGAAAGTGTAGGCAGCTTAGTTGTTAAGGATCCAAATTCACTCTTTAACAACCGGCACACTATGTGGATTGGCAACTTCGGCACCGGTACTATGACAATCACAAACGGCGCTTCGGTCAAAAACCGCATAGCCAAAATTGGTGATGGAAACACCGGCTCGGGTAGTGTCACTGTCAACGGATTGGATTCACTCTGGGAGATTGATGAAACTCTCTACATTGGCAACTCCGGCAACGGTGAACTTAAGATTTCTAATGGTGGAACAGTTACAAATACCAGGGGATATATAGGTTATGGTCTTAGCAGCATCAGTAGTGTCGAGGTTGCCGGGCCTAATTCCCTCTGGCTAAACTCAGATAATCTGTACGTTGGATTCAATGGCCAAGCCGAAATGACCATATCCGCCGGCGGGAGTGTTACAGATGCCAACGGTTTCGTCGGTTACGAGGAAGGTAGTACCGCCAATGTTACTGTTACCGGAGCACAGTCCCTCTGGGAGAATACTGGTAATCTCTATGTCGGCTACGATGGTGAAGCAAATACAGTTATAGATGACGGCGGCAGAGTTACAAATTATGATGGTTATCTCGGATTTATGCCTGGCAGTAGCGGCAATATGCTTGTGACTGGACAAGATTCTCTCTGGGATAATTCAAACGACCTCTACGTGGGATATTACGGTGACGCAGATATGAAAATATCTGATGGCGGCTCAGTTTCCAATTTATTCGGATATATCGGTTATTTCTCAAGTAGTAATGGTGTAATCAACGTAACCGGGCCAAATGCAGTCTGGGCCACATCAAACAACCTTTATATCGGCATTGAAGGGCAGGGTGAACTGACAATCTCCGATGGTGGTAAAGTTACAAATTCAGAAAGCTATATTGGTTTAAGCAGTAATGCTACCGGCTTAGTTAACGTCAACGGAGTGGATTCATTATGGGAAAATTCAAACTCACTCTTCATCGGATACGAGGGCGACGGCAGTATGACTATATCCGACGGTGGTGAGGTTACAAATAATCACGGTCATATCGGCTATACATTAGGCAGCACCGGCAGCGTAAATATCAATGGAATAGATGCTCTTTGGCAGAATTCTGGAGACCTCTACATTGGTTATGAGGGTGTGGGAAGTATGACAGTCTCCGATGGTGGTTCGGTTACAGATGCCAATGCCTATATCGGGTATGAGGCAGGAAGTACAGGTACTGCCACTGTCAGCGGAACAGGCACTTCCACTCTTTGGCATAATGAGGAGGACCTCTACATCGGTTACAGAGGCACTGGCAATTTAACAATTTCAGATGGTGGTCAAGTTAGAGATTCCAACGCCTATATCGGGTATGACAGATTCAGCACAGGTACTGCCACTGTTACAGGAACAGATGCACTCTGGCAGAATTCAAAAGACCTCTTTGTAGGCTACAATGGTACAGGCAATATGACCATTTCCGAAGGCGGTAAGGTTACGAGTCGCAATAGCTATATCAGCTATGATGTGAATAGTACCGCTGATGTTACTGTGACCGGAGCAGGTTCTCAATGGGAGACAGAAAGCCTTTATGTCGCTTACGATAACGTTGGCAATATGACCATTTCCGAGGGTGGTACGATCACAGCTCCTGAATCCTATATCGGATATCAGGCAGACAGTGAAGGCAGTGTTACTGTAACCGGAGCAGATTCTCTATGGGAGAACTCAGATAACCTTTACGTCGCCTATAACGGCATTGGTGATATGACTATTTCTGCCGGCGGCAGGGTTGCAGGAACTAACGCTTATATAGGCTATGAGTCAGACAGCACCGGCAGCGCCGCTGTCACTGAAGCTGGTTCTCTCTGGGAAAATACAGAAGACCTCCATGTTGGTTATAGAGGAATTGGTGATATGACAATCTCTGCTGGCGGTAAGGTTACTGGAACTGATGCTTATGTCGGGTATGAAGCAAATGGCTTCGGCACTGTGATTGTAAGTGAACCAGATTCACAGTGGGAAAATGAAAATCTATACATCGGTTATGGTAGCATCGGTAATGCAACCATCTCAGATGGCGGTAAGGTTACAGGAACTAATACTTATGTTGGGTATAAGGTAAACAGCACCGGTAGCGTTTCTGTTACCGATACAGACTCTCTCTTGAACTCAGAAAGCCTCTTTGTAGGTTACAATGGTGCTGGTAGTATGACCATCACAAACGGTGGTAAGGTTACAGGAACTGATGCTTATATTGGGTATAATGCAGGTAGCCAGGGTACCGTGACCGTGAGCAACTCAAATTCAATGTGGGAAAATCTCGGCGACCTTTACATTGGCGGTACCGACACAGGCTCAGGCGGTACAGGACTGCTAAATGTCAATAACGAGGGTGTTGTTAAAGCAGGTAACATCACAAACTGGAGCACAGGCACCATAGCAGGGGATGGTATTCTTAGAACCGATAAGCTCACAAACAAAGGTACAATCAAGCCGGGTAACTCTATCGGCACTCTTACAGTAGATGGTAATATGACTATAGATAACGGCAGCATTCTTGAAATCGAGTTTGAAACCAGCGGCGACTCAGACAAACTCGTTGTTACAGGTGATTTGGATATCCGCGGAGGCAAGGTACAGGCTTTGCCATTTGGGACAGCCGTTGGCTCACAGGAATATACTATTATAGAAGCTGGTTCTGTTAAAGACACATTCGATCTTTTAGAAACGGTACTACTTGATGTCACACTTGACTATGAGAGTGATTCTGTCCTGATGAAAGTTTCCGGGATACCATTCGATGACCCAGGTCACCCAGGTCTGGTATTGACTGATAATCAAAAGGAACTGGGGAGAGCTTTACAACAGATAGCAATCAATGGTGGTAATTCGGTCACAGCCGCACTTCAACGCCTTGGCAGCCTTGATGAACTGGGTAGTACTTATGACCAACTGGCCGGTTTATCAAAGCTCTCACTTGCTCCTGTCACAATCGCAGGTACATCAAAATTCACAGGTATTGTCGCCGGCAGATTCCAAAACTTACGTCAGGGTTTTGCTAAAGCATCTCATAGCGGTCCGCTGTTTGCCATGGCTCAGCCCCTGGACAGCTTTGGTGAAACAAGCACCTTCGATGTGAATCCAAATCCGTATAGTTTTGCCTTTGGTAACGGTACAAGCTTCTTTGACGACCAGCTCTGGGGTATATGGTTCAAAGGATATGGTGTATTCGGGGATAGGGATGCCCAAAGCGAAGCACCCGGCTTCGATTATAACGTAAATGGTGTTGCGTTCGGTTTCGATTATCAACTTAATAACAGATTAATAGTTGGTATCACCGGCGGTACTTCAAATGGAGACGTAGAATATACATCCTCAAATGATGAAAGCGAAGTATCCAGCTCAGCAATAGGCGTATACGCAACCTTGAATACGAACAACTGGTATATCGATACGATATTGAATTTTTCAGACCTCGAATACGACACGAAACGTTACATTGACTTAACATCCGAATCACTCACGGGCACCTTTGACGGACTCGAAATCACCGGTTTAATTGAGGGTGGCTACAATAAGCATTTCGGAAAAAGCTGGGTCCTTCAGCCTTCAGCATCTTTGCAGTTTACTTATCTTGACCAGGATGGTTATACCGAAACGGGTGGACCAAGCGCTCTTAGTTATAAAGACCAGGACTACGAATCCATACAAGGCTCAGTAGGCGCTAAGCTGATAAAACAGCTCGGCAACAATAATCCTAACGGACCTCGCTCGGCGATTGAGCTCAGAGGCCGTTATGTATATGAATTTGGTGATACCGAGTCACAAGTCGATGCCAGTTTTGCCAGTGACCCAGGTACGGTCTTTACAATCGGTGATGATGGTGTCGCAAGAGATAGTATGGTATTCGGCATAGGTTTTCGTACGAAGCTTAATAATAACACCAAGGTGTTCATTGACTACGATACTACATTCAATTCAGACCAGAATAATCACATTATCAGCGGTGGTATTCAACACCGATGGTAGCAGTCTGTTATCTTAATTAAGTCAACTAAAAAGCCTTTCCTGGAGATTAAAATCTCCAGGTAAAGCCTATACTTATCATATCAGCCGATGTCGCATGTTGGTATTCAAAGTTCAATGAGCTGTCTTTAGCAAGCTCAATTTGCATACCGATATAGCCACCGAAAATTGAACGCTCGTCGACATCCCAGGAATAATGCGAGGCCAAAAGACTCCCCCCACTTACTTCACTATACTCATTATCCAAATCTCCCGTAACAAAGTGAAAGAACGGACCTCCATAAATTAAAACACGGTCTATCAATTTGTACGTTGGGCCAACAGCCACCTGGATTTCCGCAATATTCATCTCAATGAAATCAGCCGCCGCCCAGTGTTCCGCCATTAGTTTTCCATCATAATTCGCCCAACTGGCCTGGAAAATTCCACCTAATTTCAGGTTACCACTTTCGTAAAAAGTTGCTTTGACTCCGCCACCAATGGTAAATTCAGCCTGACTATCAAACTTTTCTGCATCCTCCCAAATTGAGTCGCCAAACTCACCGACTGTCGCACCCAGGCGTAAAAAAGCATCCAGGTTATCAGTGATACCATACCTTAAATTGAAATAAGACTTCTTAGTCTTAAAATCTTTAAGTGTAATTGAATTTGCTTTCCCAGAGTCAAAAAACACACCATCGAGGTACTCTGCCCAGTGGCCTTCGTTCAACTCAAAGTCCATCGAACCATACGAGTATTCGAATCCCTCTCTGAATTTTCTCTGTCCAAGACTTGCCATCGGCGGCCCAAGTGGATCCAGAGCAAAAGAAATTGAACTACTCAACACCAGTACAATACATAATAACCAAATACTTCTGATACTCGTGAATTCCAGTAAAAATGCTTTCGCCCTCATTACTTATCACCTTCCTTTCTATTCTATCGTTCGAAAATACAATTACTATTAGTCAGCTAATACCCAAACTGCTATTGCATGTTTGTGTTTGTATGCCCATTTTTATTTTTCATCATTAACTTCTATTAACATAAGGCACATTACAAACAAAAGGTAACGCACTTGCCGAGGGCTGGATATGTTTAGAAATATATTCCGTTACCAACCATCAGGTCACTGCCTTTTATAGACAGAAAAACTTTTAACATAACTCAGCGGATATCGCTTAGCATGAAGAAAGGAGGTTTATGACATGAGAGTAGTACGATTCATACAGAAATTAGTAGGTAAATGGTGGAGTTCGAACAAGAACCAATCAACAACAATTGATTCACACAAATGGGAAAGTAAAATTGAGATTTTAGGATGTTTATCGAGAAGGCATCATTAAAGGCATGTTATCTTTTATTCCTTACCAAAAGAGTAAGAATATCTTATTGCTCGTACGTTCATGTAACTGGAATCCTACCTTAGTAAACTCGAACTATCACTCCGATACAGTTTTTGAATATCTCTCGCTACTATCTCGGTAATGATTTTCTCCTGTTCTGACAATATCGGCGGCTGCTTAATAGTATACCCGATTGGCTGTGTCTTTGGTTTTTGGTATGGAGTCTTTACTTTTTGGCCGGGTGCTTTTCTTCTTATCGAGGTGATTTTTCGCTGCTCGGCCATAATCTGCTCGGCCAAGTCAAATTTCGGTATTTTACTCTCCCCCTGGACTGCTACATCAGACCTGTCCGGGATATTCTTAGCGCGTTTTGTTCTTTCCTCATCCCCCATTTCTTGTAAATCCCATCCCTGGTGAGCATTTGTATTATATGGCGGCACCACATCCCCTGCACGAAGGACATTAGTATCATCTTTTTCACAATTCTCATCCATGCCCATTGTCATAACATTATCTGGATTATCAACTACTTTGCGCAGGCCCAATTGAAAGCTGCGTAAAATCGCCCGGATTAAACTGCTCTAACAACGCATGAACATCGTCAACGGTAACAGCCTTAATTGCAGCAATATCGTCCTCGACAGTACGATACTGCTCCAGATATGTCCAGTTAAAACCCAGGTCTATAAGCCGACCCATTGGCAGCTCATTCTTAATAACCAAGGCGCTCAATACCTTGTTTTTTGCTTTTCTCAATTCATCTTCGTTTACGCCCTCCTCGGACAGACTTTGGAAGATACCTCCGATGATATTGAGTACTTTCGTAATATTGTCTGCGCTACACCGGATATAACTATAGAATGCCCCTGTGCCGTCCATTGCGCCGAATTGCATAGTTGCCGCCTCGGCCAACGCTTTGTCAACAAGCTCCCAGAAAAATCGTGACCCAACCTCATCGCCAATAATAATACCTAAAAGCGAAGCAGCAAACCTCCTCGGGTCCTGTGCGGACACCCCCGCGCTCATCAAACATATATGCTCTCGAGTAAGATTTGCTTTTTCGACTCTCTTTCTCTTCCTGCTGCCCCCGAAATGCTCAAGCTTTCTTTCAACGGCCTGCCTTTGCCAGATGTTGCATGAGCTTTCAGCAACCGCACATAATCTATCCCAATCAAAATTACCTGCACAAGCTAACACTATATTGTTCGGGGCATACCGCCGGGTAAAATAATCCCGCATCTGCCCAGCAGTCAGATTGCTTATACTGATCTCACTACCCAGAACACTATTGCCACAAGGATGACCATCAAAATGAAGTTTTCTGCATCGGTCCATAACGTCAAAGCTCGGAAGGTCTTTGTACATTGCAATTTCTTCTTTTATTACGTTTTTTTCAATATTAAAATCTTCATCCCGCAGGGCCGGCCTCATCAACTCTATCCATAATCCAGTTACCTCAAGCAGATACTCTGGAAGAACCGCTGCGTAATAGACCGTATTTTCCTCACTGGTAAAGGCGTTGAATTGTGCTCCAGTCCTGTCGAATGCCTCGTTGACTTCAAGGGCACTTAGCTTCTCAGTGCCTTTGAACAACATATGCTCCAGGAAATGCGATACTCCGTTTATCTGTTCGTTCTCATCACGTGAGCCGGTCTTTACAAAAAAACCCACCGCTGCCGATTTGGCGGATTTGTTAATCTCACCGATTATGTCTAAGCCGTTTGTCAATTGCTTTTTCTTAAATTCCATCCATCATCCTAACTGACAGTTACACGCTTCGGCCCTATTGTCACAACCGTAAAGTCTTTGAACTTATGATTTCGCAAAAATCCCAAAACCGAATCGACGCTGGTTTCCACGATTTTTCCTTTAATCTCATCCAGGCTTCGAACCCTGCCTAACATATAGCAATCGCTTGCAATAGCGCCAGCTCGGCTGCTGGATGATTCACTGCTGAGAATCAAAGAGCTTTCCAGCCCGACTTTAGCCCTTTGGATTTCTTCCTCACTGATTCCATCGCTAAGTCTATTAAACTCCTGGATTATAACATCAAGGGTTTTCTGAGACTTATCTGGTGTTGTGCCTGCATAGCACATTATACCAGCTGCTTCTTTAAGGCCGTGATACCTCGCCCCAACTGCATAGCATAACCCTCGCCGCTCTCTCACCTCCGTAAACAATCTTGCGCTCATCCCACCCGAAAGGACCGATACCGCCACCCTGGCATTATAGTAGTCCTCATCCACAAGTTTAACTGTCCCGGTCATAAGACCGATATGAACCTGTGCCCCATCATTATCTATATGTGTATATTTGCCGGCACTAGCCCCCAACTTTACAGGCTCGATTGCTACTTGTTTCTCAACATCAAATAACCTTTCCATCTGCTGACAAACAGCATCAAAGTCGTACTTACCTGCAACTGCAAAAATCGTCTGCGAAAGATTAAAATTATCACTTATAATCTGCCTTGATATCTGGGTCGTCAAAGCCTTTAATTCTGCGATTTCTCCAACAGAACTCCGCCCCAACGGGCTTGGATAAAATTGCTCACGCAACTTGAGCATAACCTTCTGTCGAGGGTTGTCATCCAGAGATAACAACCCATCAATTGCCAATTTTCTGGCTAATTCAAACTGGTCCTCTTTTAAGCTGGGTTTAAGAATAACATCTGCGTACAATTCCAGCGCCTGTGTTAAGTTGCCCGCTTCAAGGGCCGCTCCAATAGCTATATGCGAGCTGCCAACCGAACGGCTGCGCGCCAGCCCCAACCCATCAAGAGCATCGCTTAACTGCCGACTGTCTTTATCGCCGGCCCCTCTGAAAATCCAGTCTGCAATAACACCTCCTGCCCCACAGCAACCTTCCGGCAGCATAGCCGCCCCGGCCGGAAGCATAAAGCCGAAGGCTACCGATGCCACACCTTTCATAGGTTCACCAAGAAGCACCATCCCATTTTTCAAGATGTATTTATCGAATCTTTCTGACATTATCTGGTTCTTTTCAATATTCAATAAACCCTGCAAAACGAGGCCGGATTGTACAAGCAAATAAAAATCTTTTCAACCGAGAAATTAAAAGACACTGTTTCGGCCTTCAAATGCGCATAAAAAACGCTGTTGAACAATCTCTTCAACAGCGTTTAAAACCTCATATTATAATTATTGAACTAACGTGGTTCTACAAATTCCGGACCGAGAGAGTCTACAATAACACCTCTTTTCTCATCTCCAACCTGCTCTATTGAGACATGTAAGACTCCTACCTTAGTCATGCCATTTTGCATCCTAATAA
>CAZJIR010000071.1:3748-9740 GCA_964546095.1 uncultured Pirellulales bacterium | reverse complement strand
GGCGGAAGATACATAACCGCTACTACCGCTTGATGAGAATTGTCCCGATGTGGAGGAATAGCTGGACATCGGATCAGCGTCTCCAACAGATTTGTATCTATAAAACATTCCGCCACCTTGCCGGGACTGTCCAATTACCGTGAGGATTACCAGTTCATCCGATTTGAGGTTTCGAATGTTCGCAGCATGTTTTAGAGTTTTAACAAGCTCTGTCTTTAGCTGCTCAACTTCCTCTAAACCGAATCCCTGCTCTAACTGCCCCCCCATACCCGGTGGGGAGGCTGCCGGCGAAAATACTTTCTGTCTTGCCCGTTGCCAAACCGGGTCAACGTCTTCGGTTTCTTCGGCTTTCTCTTCCTGCACCGGCGGAGGAGGTGAGAATGTAAAATTTACTTCCATTAAAAACAGCACACCGTAACCCTGTAGATAGGTAGCCTCCGTAGCGCGACTGTCTTTCCCAAAAATATCTCCAAAATCAGTGAACACTCCCTGCATCATGCGAGGCTGCTCAAATTTTTCATTAAGGATTTGCGACATAACCTGTAAATCCTGAGTGATCGCATCAAGGTCTTCCGGATTGACCTCCGCATTAGGTACCACGAGAATTTTCCGGCTATGAACCTGGCTTAGCCTCCGCATCCCTGTTGAGTAGGGTCTCTCTGTCGGCGGTGTCCCTGGTATCGACGGTGCTACGGGTTCAACCGAAGAAACTTCCGGCGATTCCATAGCCACAGATTCCAAAGTCACAGTTCCTGGAGTACGCGCCACAGCCGGCTGAGAGGCCGCCGGCGCTGAATCCGAACTTTCTACACTCCTCTCACCCGGAGGGTTTTGAGCCAAGGCAAAGCTACCAATTACCAAATTAACAGCGATAAGCATAATAATTGTTCTGGTTGCATGTTTCATTTTTTTGTTCCTTTCGTTCCAAATTAAATTCTCGAAAAATCCGACATCAAAATATTGGTATTTGTCAAAAACAATAATTAGGTTAATTTTTCTCCGTCCGCCTCAGTTCATTGGTTCGAGCGGCAAGGGTCAGCAGGCCGTTTCTAATCCGGCTTTTTTCCTGTTCTATTTGCTCTAAGGCCGCGGTAACCTGCTGGCGTTCGCGCACACGAGCAGCTTCGATTAATTCTATAAGCTGATTTAAACGTTGATTGGTCATTGCACTCGAGGCGGCTAATGTCTGCACTGCGAACTCAGTCAGGTCGTGGCGAACCTGCTGATGAAGTTCTTCCTTAAGCCGGGCGCAATTGATTGCAAAGGCCGACTGCCATTGCTCATTTAGCTGCGTCAATAGGTCTTCTCGAATAGCAGGTTCCAGAACGGCCCTAAGCTCTTCAACATCCGGAGCAGGGACTGAAAGCCGGCCGGCTAAGCACCCGACAGCGAGTAAAAATACTGCTGCGGCGGCAAACTTCACAATCGGACTATTGAAAATTTTCAGATGTATTTTCGTGCCTGCATTTTGTTGCTTTGACTCTTCGCTCATCAAAGCATCACGAACGCGTTTGATAGCACGGTTGGCAGCTTCCGGATTAGGCTCAATCTGCGACAGGATTTTTAGTTGACGATTAATTTTATCTTTATCATTTTTTGCCATTATGCTTCTCCTTATTCGGAAAATTTACGATGGTTCGAACCAAGTAAATCACGAAGATGACTTAAGGCCTTGGAGCACAAGGCCCGCACCTGATGAGACGTCTTACCTAATTGCTCAGCTATATAATCATAAGATTCCTGTTGAATATGCCGCATCACAAAGACCTCACGATATGTCCCTTTTAACCGGCCAATGGCATTAAGTATCTCATCCAACTCTTCCGAACGAACAAGTTTAACCAGTGGTGAACTATCATTAGAGGCCGGCTCGCGTACCTGGTCTAACCGTAAAAGGTTTTGTTTCTGCCTGCGGCGCCAGTCAAAAGCCAGATTTATCGCGGCCCTGCGAATATAAGCATCGCGGTTGCCAGCCTTATCGAAACGCCCTGAATTACTGAGTTTTATAAACAATTCCTGCATGAGTTCTTCAGCAACATCCTGGCGCAGAGTCAGCCTTGTCAAAAGCGCGTATAGACTCGCCCCCGACTTGTCTAAAAACTCTAAAAGGTCTGCTTGTCGGTCTTTCAAACAACCTCCTGATGTTTATGCTTCAAGAGTTCATATTAAAGACGAAAAGAATGGCCTGGGCGCAACCTCTTTTACTATTATACTTTTCAACACCCCTAATGCGCATAAAAAAGACCGGGCAATTCATCCTGAGCGTAGTCGAAGGAAAAAACCCGGCCTGGTTATCAACAACATAAAAACTACTTATTCACCTTAAACTCATATTCATTGACTACATCTTTACCTATTTCCTTACTGCGGCATCGAAGTACAAAACCATCATTATTTTTTTCATACTCAAAATCCTCACCGCTGAATAAATCTTTCGGCAGCCCCGCAGGCAGAACGTCGGGAAGCCGTCCTGTCTTTGTCCTTGCGAGGTAAACTTCAATAGCCGCCTTGAGCGCATTCGCGTGTGTTTCAGCCCGTACTTTCAAACTCAGTATCCTCGCTAATGCCGGCGTGAAGGTTCCTGCAGCCACCATTTGGGGATTGTTTGGGTCGAAGTCGTCTGTCAGCCGCTCCAACTGCGAATAAGCCCGCTCGTATGGCACGGATGTGCTCAAAACTGTCAGCGCCGACTTCATACGCTCCGAATATATTTGCCGGTTCTGCTCTAAAATATCCTCGTTGCCCATCCTGATAATCTCCGCCATTTTTCCCTCATCAGAATCGGCTAAAATCCTGGCCAGCTTCTCGACATTATCCATTCGCATCAGGTCGGTCACAATCTCTATTTCAATCTTTAAGGGTCTGACAATAGAAATAGTGCCAACCCCGGATGTGGCGAGCTCATTCCTGAGCCATACCAGCAGCTCTTCATCGTAAGCAGCCTGACTTATAACATCCTGCATGCACTTATAACCAAGACTGCGTACTGCTAAAGACACAAGGTATGAAATAATCGTGTCGTCACCCACGTGCCGGGCAAGCGTACCCGTCATCAGGCATCTCTCAAGGGCTCCCATGTAGTCACCGTCTGCTGCACGAACGCGTGCGTCGGCGACAAGCACAAAAGTCAGAAACCTTACCTGCGCCAACTGAGGCAAAAGGGCATCGAATCCCTGCGAATATCGAATACCCCAGTTACATGCCGGCACTTCAGCCGCGGCCTCAGCTAACTCGATTGCTCCAATGCACTTGCTGATATCTTCCCGCACTTCATCATCCGGCACCGCTTTACCCCTTGCTACATCCGCAATATGGTCCCGCGCCTCTTCGTCGAGTTCCGCAAGCATCAAAAAGCCCTGATAATACAATAAGGCCGCATTGTCAGGGTCGGGCGGAAGTGCCCTAACCGGTGACGCAACAAATGTTATCGCTAAAATGAAGAACACGGCTCCTGTAAATAAGTTCTTATGCACTCTTCTCATAATTATACCCTTTCAATTTTATGAACCATTTACACCTTCAAGTAACTCCTGCATCGAAATACTCAATGCACGTCGTCCCATCATATTAAGAGTATCTCGAAACTGTCTATCCAACTCATCTAACCCCCCCTCTTGATATGCCATCCTCATAGACATCAAAGACATCTTCTTTACAGCCGATTGGGCTACTGGTCGAGGACTTGTTTCAGGGCCGTTCGGAGTTTGCCTGCCCTGTTCAAAGAATAACAAACCCACCGCCACAATTATCACAGCCGCTGTGGCAAGTTTGGCTATTGGATGTCGGGTAATCATTCTCCAAATACTTGTCTGGCCTCTTCTATCCGCCCGCGAGATAAGTGCTTGATATTCATCTGGGTATTCCTGTTTCCACTTCTCGGAGTCGAAATGCGGCTTTTCTGTATTGATAGTGTGGGAAATCAGCTCATCCAGCCATTTTTCATCATTTTGCTCTTTCATTTTTCAAACCTCACCAAAACCGTTCCGCCTTAAATAATCAGCCATTTTTCTCTTTGCCCTTCGCAGTCTCCCGTTTATCGCCTGTACGGAGATGCCCAGCACAGCGGATATCTGCTCATAAGACATACCATCATAGAATCGCAGAAAAATTACTTCCCTTGCCGAAGCCGAAAGCCTTTCTAATGCCTGTCTGACAGCATCAGTGTTATCATTCCCGCCCGACTTGGCCGCTACACTCGAAAGGTCCTCAGCAGTGCGAAAATTCTCTGTGTTTCGCGCCATATCTCTCGCTGCATTCCTGCAAATAACAGCGAGCCATTGGGCAAATCGACTCTCTTTCTTCAACTGCGGCAGCTTCAGGGCCGCCTTTGCAAACGCCTGCTGGGCCGCATCTTCGGCCAGGTGTCTGTCGCCAAGTATCGAATGGGCGATTGCAATCATAGCCGGGTAATAGCGTCGGGCTAATTCGGTAAAGCTCTCTGCATCCCCTTTAATGGCTACCTTAACTAATACTGTATCCGGCTTTTGGGGCACTATATTTTCTTTCTCCGGAATCCTGGGCCTTATTCGGCTGATATCAGCTTCTGTTAGAATAGACTTACCTTTGCACTCAAAATGGGCGCTGAAATTACTGCTTTTGTATATTTTTTCATTATATTCGTTTTGAAAAGGCAGGCGCACAAAAAAAGACCAACTCTATTGAGCTGGTCTTGGACTAAACTGCCCCCCTGTCTGCAAAATAAAAAAGCTAAATCCGGAGGTGTTAACCTTTTTTAGTCCGGCCTTACGGTCCCCTAACCGTAAAACTGCAAATCATTAATTATTCATTGGACAGCAAAGAAAAACTCAAAACAATGGCCGTTATTTGCTATTGGAATCGCCACAAAGTTTATCGGATTCTCCGCCGCAAAGGTTATTTGCACTTCCACCACAACAGCCTGTCAATGCTGTCGCCGCACATGAGTCAGAGCTGTCAGATGTAATATTAGCATAACTACCAAGCAGAATTGTTCCTGCCGCCAAAACAACTATAACAGTACTGATAATCAGCAAACTTTTAAGATTTTTAAGGCTCATTTGTATAATTCTCGTCAAAAAGGTTCATATTTTTAAACTCTGTCCGAAACGTAATTATCAAGATGGTATAGCACTATTTTAATCCCATATACTATTTCCATAAAAGCAATGTTCGTAAAAATATTCAGCGCGTACAATATTCGGGGATGAAAAAATAGATTTGACGGTGGTCTTCCGCAATATTATACTGGCTCATTTAATATCCGAGCAAGGGAGCGATTAATATATGGAGATAATAAAGGATAAGGGCAAGATTGTCGCTGAAGGTATAACCTTCGACGATGTGCTACTGATACCAGCAAAAAGTGATTTTGTGCCGAGCCAGGCAGACACCCGCACACAATTAACCAACAATATCACGATAAATATACCAATCGTCTCTGCCGCTATGGACACCGTTACCGAGGCAGCGCTGGCGATAGCGCTGGCTCAGGAGGGCGGCATAGGCATAATTCACAAGAACCTCACGGTCGAGGCACAACAGCGAGAAGTAGCCAAAGTTAAACGCTCCGAGCACGGCGTGATTATCGACCCTGTAACATTATCGCCGGGCCAGCCTGTCAGCAAAGCCCAGCAATTGATGAGTGAGCAGAATGTATCCGGCATCCCTATTGTCGAAGGAAAAAAACTCGTTGGCATCCTGACACGCAGAGATTTGAAATTCCTTAAAGACTACGACGTCGAGATAAGCTCTGTGATGACAAAGAATAACCTCGTTACAGGCCCTGCAGGGACGACACTCGAGCAGGCCAAGGGGATTCTACGGGAACAAAAAGTAGAAAAGCTGCTTTTAGTTAATGGAGACGCCGAACTGGCCGGGCTGATTACGATGAGGGATATTGACCGCGTCCAACAATATCCGATATCAGCCAGGGACCAGCGAGGCCGACTTCGGGTTGGAGCTGCAGTGAGCGTGCTTGAGTACGAGCGAATCGAGGCCCTATTAGCAGCAGATG